>NZ_AKZL01000045.1:0-38246 GCF_000282755.1 Shewanella sp. POL2 | reverse complement strand
GGTTGCCAGTGGTGACCCCGCGCAGGATGCGGTGATCCTTTGGACCCGCGTGACGCCGGATTCTGCGGGGGATGTAAAAGTCAGCTGGCAAGTCGCCAGTGATGCAGCGTTCTCCCAATTAGTGACTACGGGGGAGATGGTCACTAATGCTAATCGTGATTATACCGTTAAAGTTGATGCCCGCGGTTTACGTGCGGGACAAACCTATTTCTACCGCTTTATGACGGCTGATAAAACCTCTGTCGTGGGCAAAACCCGCACTTTACCCGAGGGAGAAGTGAGTTCAGTCAAGTTAGCCGTGATGTCCTGCGCTAACTTTCCTGCGGGTTATTTTAACGTGTATGAATTGGCAGCGGCGCAGGATGATCTCGATGCCGTGGTGCATCTTGGGGATTATATTTACGAATATGCCCGCGGTGGTTATGCCAGCGAACATGCGGCAGAGCTTGGCCGTGAAGTGTTACCTGCCAATGAGCTACTAACACTTAGCGATTATCGTACCCGTTACGCCCAATACCATACCGATGCCAGCCTGCAAAAACTGCATGCTAAAGTGCCTTTTATTACGGTATGGGACGACCACGAAGTGGCAAACGATACTTGGCGTGATGGCGCTGAGAATCATAACGAAGGCGAAGGGACTTTTGCGGCACGCAAAGAAGCGGCGTTGCAAGCTTACTTCGAGTGGCTGCCGATTCGTCCATGGCGTGAGGGCAACCATGAGGAGATTTACCGTAGCTTTAGTTACGGTAATCTGGTTGATTTGCATATGCTCGATACGCGTGTGTTAGCCCGTGATAAGCAGCTCGACTATGCCGACTATATGGATGCCAGCACGGGCGCCTTCGATGGTGAGCGTTTCCGCGCCGATGTGACATCGACCTCTCGCACCATGTTGGGTTTAACCCAGTTGCTCTGGTTACAGGGCACCTTATTGCAAGCCACGGGTACTTGGCAGGTGTTGGGTCAGCAGATCCTCATGGGCAAAATGTCTCTACCTGCCGCGATTGCCACCCAGCAAATGAGCATTCCACAATACGCCATGCTTGGTGCGCTGGCGAAGTTAGCTGCCCGCGCAGCGGCAAATGATCCAACCTTAACGGCGGCGGAATTACAGTATTTACAGGCCAACCAAGCTTTGTTAACGCCAGAGGTGATTGCCCTGCTGCAACTACCATCTATTCCTTATAATTTGGATGCATGGGACGGTTATGCCTATGAAAGAGAAGTGATTTTAGGCACGGCTAAATCGAAAAATCACAACCTAGTGGTGATCGCGGGTGACACCCATAACGCGTGGGCGAATGAGCTTAAAGACGTCAACGGTAATAGTGTTGGGGTGGAGTTTGCCACAAGCTCAGTATCATCCCCTGGATTGGAATACTATTTAAATCTGCCTGTGGAGCAGATCCCCGCAACCGAGGCGGCAATTGTCGAGTTGGTGCCGGATCTTAAATACACCAACCTCAAAGATCGCGGTTTTATGACCTTAACCTTCACTAAGGAGGCTGTGCGTAGCGACTGGCATTATGTCAGCACGATTCTGGCGAAGGAGTTTGAAGAGTCGACCAGCCGTAGCTACAGCGCCATGACTAAGGTCGGTGAACATATTATCAACCCAGTGAGCTAACTTAAGCTCCATCCTTTGCGTTGAGCTTGTACTCGTTCCTTGTTGGCCACCTTTGGGTGGCCTTTTTTTGCGCGTTTTTGTTAGTTCTGTCCTAAAAATGCAAAATAAACCGCAGTTAATCTACAACTTATTACTATTACTGCAGCACGGTGGTTTTTTTTGGTATAAAATTCGCTCCCAAAATTCGGCGGCTGCCTACACTTGCTAGGACTCTTATAAAGAGAATGCTGTTCTCGTGTTTTGGACGCCGAACAGACCTTACTAGGTAAAAAGCTACGCTTTGCCGCCTAAAATCAATAATTAAGATGGGGATCGGTGTCATGTCAGAAAAATATTTCGTTACCGCACAGCAACTGCTCGAAGATTCATTTCTATTAGCTTCACAGGTTTATGAGAGTGGATTCCGTCCGCAGTTTATCGTGGGTATTTGGCGTGGCGGTGCTCCAATCGGGATCGCGGTACAAGAGTTTTTCGACTTTAAGAAGGTTGAAACCGACCATATCGCTGTGCGTACCTCGTCTTACTACGGTATTGGTACCGACAAGCAAAGCAAAGAAATCAAAGTACATGGTCTGCATTACATTGTTGAAAATGCCAATGCTAGCGATAGCTTACTGATTGTGGACGATGTGTTTGACTCTGGCCGCAGTATCCATGCGCTAAAGGAAAAGTTAAGCCAACTGATGCGCTTAAATATGCCGCAGGATATTCGTATCGCTTGCCCTTATTACAAGCCAAAGAATACCGCTGTGCCTTTAAAGCCTGATTACTATATCCATGCCTCTGAAGACTGGTTAGTGTTCCCACATGAAGTGACGGGTTTAACGCCGGAAGAAATTGCCGAAGGTAAGGGCGATTTAAAAAATATTCAGCATCTTTTTAAGTAAAAAGAATCTGTTAATAAAAAGCGTTAGCAGTTTTTGCTAACGCTTTTTTATTTCTCGGTTTTGAAATAGCGCCTATTTATTTGGTCTATAAATCCATGCAGTTGGCATAGTAAGTGACAGTCGCTGGCCAGTCCGAAAACACGCCAATCACGCCCACATCTTTAGCTAACACATCGAGTAGTTCGTAGGTATCGCCCTCATTATCAATGGCATCGGTAATACTTTGATAATAAAAGCCGCCACCATTTTTTAATAAACCAGAACGTTCCAGCGACCATGTGATGATCTTAAGTCCCGAGGCTTTAGCAGCCTTAGCGTATTCCGATGGAATGATTTTTTTATCCGCATCTAAAGCGACTAAAACCCAGAGTGGTGGGGCGATAATTTCGACGCCTTGGGTCTTTAAATCCGCCATTGAGGGTGACCAAGTCGCTGGATTTTGCGGATCGAAGGCGTTGTTATAATCGTACCTGTCATCGAGAAATACTGCCTGTTTAGCAAATTCAGGCGCGTTGGCGACCCAATATTTAATGTCATCCAAAATAAAGGATTGAGGAAAGACCTGTGAGGCATCGACGCCTGCTGCGGTATATTCATCGAGCATCTTCTGGGCGTACTCTTGCTGAGTAAAACCATCGAAGGGCATAGCTACGCTCGCGGCTTTTAGCTCGGGCGTCATTTTTACACCTGCTTTTTTAAACATCTCAATGCTTTCGGCGTGGGTCATTAGGGTGCCATTGCCCGTATATAAATCCGTGCGCCACTTAGGCGTACCATTCATAAATTCTTCGACAGTGGTGGCCTTGGGATTCTCGCCCTCCATCTTACCCTTTAAGGTTTTAAACTCGGCAAGGGTGATATCACTGGTACAGCAGGTTGCTGTGGCGGCAATGCCATTGGCCGGATCGGCGGGCGTAAAAGGCACAGAGCATTTATTGGCAAGTTCGGGAATGGCCAAAATATTGGTCGTGCTGGCGAGATCGCACTGAGAGTGGCGGCAGACTAAGGCTTTATCGGCGGTAAAGGTCACATCACACTCGACGATACCCGCGCCGGAATCAATAGCCGCTTGGTAGGATTCTTTGGTGTGTTCAGGAAACTGCATCGCCGCGCCGCGATGACCAATGGAAAACTCACTGCGATAAAAATGATCAGTGGTGCATTGCTCTAAGCGGGTTTTAAGTGTGCTGTCTTGCATCTGGCGCACTAGAAACAGCGGCCGCTCACCCACTTGGGCCGCAACCATTTGAGTGGTGGGTGCTGTGGTCTCGTTATCTTTAGTATCACTGTTGCAGCCAGCAAGCAGAGCTGTTGTGGCAAATAGCATGTAGCGTGTTATTGGAGAGGTTTTCATCATCTTTCCTAGATTGAGTTTTTGTGAATGGATTCACCTCACACTCTAAAATGGCTAGATGACTAAATATGTTAAGTTTTATGATCAAAACAAGAAAAGTTACCGTTTGCCCGCCGCTTTTACGCTAGCTTGATACTGAGCTTAGGACTAAGATTAGGACGAAAAATCATCTAGCATGTCGCGTTACTTTTGGGATTATTACGGCTATTTGAAAGTGCTAAGCATGAAAATTTTCTCGTAAGCGATCTTTCTGTGCCGAAATCAAGTAAACTGCGCTCCTTTTGTTTTATGATGGCGTTTGTATCGCTTGATAAGACAAACGTGGCAAGCATCATTTAGGAAATAGAGCAGAATGAGCAAGGGTAAAAAATACGATTTTCGCGTCACTCAAGCTGAAAATGGTTGGAAGACGGAAATCACCCGTCGTATGACGTCGACTAAGACGGTTGTGTCGAAAAGCCATGATGGTTTTGCGACTGAGGCCGAGGCACAAGCTTGGGGTCAAGCCGAGCTGCAAGTGTTTTTAGGCACACTGGTTGAGCGTAATAAGCGTCGCTCAGAGAAACAAGCTAAGGCTAAATTAGCGGCTGCATTAGCAGCGGAAGCGGCAACTGACGCCGATGATTTTGATGATGAAGACGAGTTCGGCGAAGAATAAATCGCAGAAGAAATCTCGGAACAAAAGTCTCGAAGGCAAGCTGGCTTGTGAGCCAATCTGCATTCAACAAAAAGCGGACCCAAGGTCCGCTTTTTGTTATGCCATCTTAAGGTATTCCCCTAAGTAGCTGTTAGGCAATGGGATTAGCCTTGAATTTTAAAGCTACCTTGCATAATCGCCCAGTGACCTGGGAAGCTGCAGAAGAATTGGTAAGCTTCAGTTGGGCTCATACCCGCAGTACTAAATTTTATCGAAGTAGATTCACCGCCACCCACTAACGCAGTGTGAGCAATAACACGGGTATCACCGGCTTTAACATAAGCTGCATCGGCACCAGCACTCATTCCATCGGTCGCAACGGCAGACATATCTGCGGCTTTAGTTAATACCCAGTTGTGGCCCATAGCGGCTTTGGGCAGGGTACCAGTGTGCGTTAGGGTCAGTGTGACTTCTTTACAGGTAGCAGGAACAGATAGCTCTTTAGTGTCAAATTGCATTGCGTCAGTCGCAGCAATCTTGAGTTCACATTCGTTAGCACTCGCTTGGCTGGCGACGAATAATCCTAGACCGAGTAGGCTTGCGCTAGTCATGTTACGGAAAGTGGTGCTTCTCGCTTTCATCTGGTACTTCCTTATTCTGAACAAGGTGGATCGAGCCGTTTGACTCGAGTATGCGCTGCTCAGCATAGGTTGAATTCATTAAATGGGAATGAATTCGGTATGTAAATTATGTATATACAACTTTTGATTGAAAGAGATTGAGTGCGACAATTTGCCGCACTCATCAGGCATTAACGCGGCACTTCGTTGCGGTAGGGAATGGCGCGTTGTGCGCCTTCACGGGTAACCGTAATCGCCGATGCCGCATTGGCAAAGCCGACGGCGGCGGCAATCGACATACCTTCACTTAAGCCGACAACCAGTGCACCGTTGAAGGTATCACCGGCGGCGACTGTATCTATGGCTCGTACTTCAAGTGCCGGAATTAGCCCGGTAAAGCCTGCGCTACTGATAAATGCACCTTTGCTGCCTAAGGTGATTACTACCGTCGCAATCCCTTGTTGATGTAGCCATTGGGCGGCGAGTTTGGCATCTTCCTCATGCTTGACCTCTATACCCGTTAAGGCTTCGGCCTCAGTTTCATTGGGAGTAATAATGTCGACCCATTTGAGGTAGTCCAGCTCCTGAGTGGCCGCTGGCGCAGGATTAAGCACAGTGGTGATACCAAGACGTTTGGCCATTTGCAGTGCATTACTCACCGTCTCAGTGGGTGTTTCGAGTTGGATCAGTAGGTATTGTGCATTGGCAAACAGGGCGTAATGTTTTTCTAACTCGGCAGGGCTGAGGTGGGCATTAGCCCCAGCGGCAATCCCAATCGTGTTTTCGCCATTTTCAGCGATAAAAATCATCGCTGTACCTGTACTCATATTGGCAACTTGAGTGATGCCATCAGCTTGTATACCGTCCTTGAGCCAACTATTGCGCATTTCATTACCGATACCGTCTTGGCCTACATGGCAAATAAAATCCACACGAGAATCGGGCAGACACAGGCGAGCACAAGCGACGGCCTGATTTGCGCCCTTGCCACCATGTTCTAGCCGATAACTTCGGCTTTTTAGGGTTTGTCCGGGAGCGGGCAAATACTCAAAATTCATGACATGATCGGCGTTGGCACTGCCGATAACAAGAATATGGCTCATGGAAGGTTCACCTTAGTGTCATCTGCGGTTGAGATACGTTGGAGTGTAGGCCGCTAAGCTGTCAACTAACAAGTCAACAAAGCCTTGTCTGTCGAGTCCAAACAGTACAGTGGCATTCGCAGGTTTAGCCGTAAGCTGATAGCGGTCGACTACCGTCATCCCCAGCGTTAATTCGCTCTGGGTTTCAATCTCTACTCGACAGTCTTGGGCATCAAACAATTCAGGTTTGAGTAGCCAAGCAATAGTGCAGGGATCGTGCAGCGGCGCACCCACAAATCCCCATTTGGGATCCCTATGATAAATCATAAAGAAATCGAGTAACTCGGCGACACATTTAGCCACAGGGTTGGGAATAGCACGAATACGTTCGATATCTTCATCCATGATCTGTGCCTGATGTGTTACATCGAGGCCGCACATGGTAATAGGGATACCGGATTTAAACACGATATCGGCGGCTTCTGGGTCGACAAAAATATTAAACTCGGCGGCAGGCGTCCAATTGCCGACACCCGCTGCACCGCCCATCAATACAATGCGTTCGATCTTGGCGTGTAATTCGGCGTGGCTTGCAAGTAATAGCGCGATATTGGTAAGTGGCCCTGTGGGAACCAGTGTCACGGGCTTATCACTTTGACGCAGCTGCTGCGCCATCAACTCAACGGCATTGATGCTTTGTGGCGTAAAGCTGGGTTCTGGTAATACTGGGCCGTCGAGTCCGGTTTCGCCGTGGACATTATCGGCAATGATTAACTCACGGCTTAAGGGTTTAACCGCACCGCCCGCGACCGGAATATCACTGCGATTTAATAAGGTTAAGATCCGCAGGGCGTTATTAAGTGTTTTATCGGGGGTTTGGTTACCCGCGCTAGTGGTGACGGCGAGTGGAACGAGCTCTGGATGGGCGAGGGCTAAAATGAGCGCAATGGCGTCATCATGGCCAGGATCGCAATCCAGAATAATAGGACGAGTCATACTGTTACTCCTTTAAACAGCGCAATGGAGGCTTAGAATAGCACGCTAAAGCTTGAAGACAGTGAGTCTCATAGTGTCTTTACAATAAACTGTGAGCATTTTCTGATTTATCTTCATAAGCTGCTACAATAGCGCCCGCTTTAGGCACAATAAAGATAGATATTCAATGCCTTAAATATCATGGAATGATAAGGACGTTCTGGCGTGTTGGTGAATCCTAGTCAATTAACCTCGAGTACCTCCACTCGTTTTTTGGGGTGGTTAGAAATACTCTTAATCTGTATCCCTCTGCTGCTTTTTAGTTTTGCCGCCTTGTTCCTCTGGGAAGGCGTGCAAAAGTGGTCGTTGGTCAATCAACTTGAAGAGCGTGGTGCTGTCGCTACTGGTCGGGTGATTGACACTGAGTATCGGAGTGAACGAGGTTCGAACGGCATCTCTCGCCAAAGATTGGTGTGTTTGGTGGAGTATCACACCGCCGAGGGCGAGGATATTCGTCAGTGGGATCTCGATGGTGTGGATTGCCGTGCAACTTATCAATTAGTCTCGCCGCAGGATGATACGCCGGGGGCATTAGTGCCCAACTATGCGCAAAGTGCTGTGAGCTACTTGCCTGATGCACCAACACGGGCGAGCGCCAATCTTGAATTAACCCGCGAACGCGCCAAACTGGACGTTGGCTTTGGCGTCGCAGGCTTATTATTTGGCTTGTTTGTCGGTTATTTCTGCTTGAACTTATTCAGAATTCGTTGGGCTGAGTGTCGTTATGTGCCAATGCTCAAGCGTTTAGGACAGCAGCAGGATTACGCTGGGATTATCAATCAGCTTGAAACCTACAGGTGCCACCCCGCCGCGAATATTCTGGTATGGGAAGCAGCCGATCATATCGGCCATTGCAGTGAGTTATACCCGCGTTTTGTTGCCTTATTTGCCCAAATGCAATCTGTGCCAAGCAAAAAACAGTTAGAACCGATAGATGAATCCATTGTGATGATTAGCTTTTATCGCTTGAGTTCCTTAGGGTTTCACGACTTGGCGCTCGCGATGTTAGCCCGTAGCAATCAAGCTTTGTCGGCAAGAACCTTGGCAACCTTTGTACTGATAACTCGCACTTATCAGCTCCCTTTGGCACTGACATTATCCACAGAAAAGCTCAAGGCATTGGAGGCACTTTGTTATGCCAAAGAGCTCAGTTTTGGCTTGGAGGATGAAAAACAATGCTGTGTCGACCTTGCTGCCCGCATCGAATATTTACTTTGGTTAGTTAAATGGGTACTCGATAATACCCATAGTGCGGTGGAGCAAACGGTTAGCCCCGTGCAAGCGCGGATCTTGGCGGCGTTTGGCCAGAGAATGGCGCTGCAAACACTCAGCCTCGACAGCGCGCAGGTGATTGATAAACATACACAAGTATTATTATCTCGGTTAGATGCGAGTCATGGTTTTCAGTGCGCACTGAGGCCGATAATCGAGTCATTATCGGATAACGTAGCGCAACATATTCAACAACTCACGTTTTAAGCAACGACAAGGAAATAAGTTATGCAGTCTTATTCAATTCCTCGCCCTTTGGCATTGGTAGCAGCCTTAATCGCCCTACAATTAACGGCTTGTAGTCAGCCGAAACCTTTAACCGTGTTCGAAAATGATAAGGAAGCCTTATTGCAGTTTGATAACGGTAAACTGCTCCAATTTAAGGAAAATCCGAGTCCACAGTACCGCCATATTCCCTGTGATTTACCCGCTGTCGAGACTGTGGTCACCAATAGTTCGGCCTTTGCGGCGTTAACACAATCCGGTGAGGTGATCACTTGGGGTGATAGCTATGCTGGTGGCGATAGCCGCGAGGTGACTGAGCAGCTTAAGCAAGTTAAGCAAATCGTCTCGATTAAAGATGGGTTTGCCGCGTTACGTCAAGATGGCACTGTGGTGTTCTGGGGCAATGTGGGTAAATATCGCCTCGACAAAGCCCTACAAAACCGCATGACTAATATTACTAAATTATTCGCCAACCAAGAGGCTATTGCCGCGCTAGATGCCACAGGCAAGGTACACACTTGGGGTTATGGCCCTTACGGTGGCAATAGCTTGCATGTGCAGGATCAATTAGTTGATGTCATTGATATCTTTGCTAAGGGACGCAGTTTTGTCGCCCTCAAAAAACAGGGTAGTGCAGTGATTTGGGGCCAGGTTGAAGAGTCGACCAATATGAAAAAGTTGCTCCCTCAGCTTACGGATGTGGCGAAGATCGAATATTTTCAACACACCTATGCCGCCTTGAAAAAGGACGGCTCAGTAGTGAGTTGGGGCTGGCGCAGTGATACTTATCCTATCCGCAGTGCCTTAAAAGACGTGGCGAGTATGACGGCAAACAATTGCGCATTTGCGGTGTTAAGTCCTACGGGGGATGCGCATTTTTGGGGCGATGGCATTAACTGTGGCGTTGATTGGATTAAAAAAACCGACATTACAGGCGTGAAGGAGATTATCAGTATCGGCTCAGGGTTTTTATTACTGCGGGATAAGGCCGTGCCGCAAATTGTGGCCGACGACACTGACTACGCGTATATGTTTGGGTTTCACTATGCCCAAGAGATTCTTGATAAATATTGGCAGGAAGGAAGTGTTATTACTCAAGGACCATCCTCCTTTGTGTTTACGCGTCCCGATGGCAAAGTGGTGCCCGTTGGATATCGCGCCAACCGTGATAATGTGGAAAAGTTAATGGCACGTATTCCGCGTCTCACGTGGTTAGATGGCGCAAATGACGGTTATGTTGGCATTAGCGACAAGGGGGAGCTGGTCTCTTGGTCGATGAATTTGCCCATGTTCGACAAGTCGCCTGTGCAACCTGCTGACTCGTTAGTGATTAAGCCGCTGGATTTAAGCCCGGTTGCCCAATGCGAAACCCCTGAGCAACGTCAGGCGATTTTGAGCAAAGACAGACCCCAACCTGCGGCAAAAAACTGGGATGGCGTTTTCTAACTCATCTGAGCTTTCTCGCCAATCTGAGATTAATGGACTTTCATCCGTATAGACGTCTATAATGCGCGCGCTTAGGTCTTTAATATTCTGAGCCTTGTTGGGCGTTAACAGGTTTGACGCCCTTTGAACCTAATTTTGAGTCAACCTTCTGTGGTGCTTGCGATGATGAAGTTGCGAGATAATCGGGAAGCCAGTGAAATTCTGGCACTGCCCCCGCAACGGTAAAAGGTGAGAGACGACCGCATTTGATAGGCGTTCACGATGAACACTGAAATCGAGTGTGTAAAGGTCAGTTTCGCGTTCATCTCAAGTTGAGATGGATATAGCCTAAGTCCGGAGACCGGCCCTAAAGGTGTTTTTGAGATTTCGGTGGGCAGATCTCAAAATGCGATAGTGACTATCAGTGTTTTCTACTGAATCAACGGTATCGTGGCGCTAATGCCCCGTTTTCCTTGTAGGAGTTAAAGGTAAAATGGGAACACATCCAACCAAAATTGCGCTGCTGATTGGCAGCCTTTGCAGTGTATCAATTATCGCGCCCGCTGTGGCTGCCGATGAAACTCATGCCGCCAACGTCGATGAGCATATCGTGGTGATTGGCCGTGCTGATAAGACCCCGTTAAATATTGCCGCTAATGTGAATGTGATTGATGCTGCGGCGATTGAAATGAGTGGCGCGACTAATTTGACTGACGTCTTACGTGGTCAGAGCGGTATTCAAATTTCGGATAACAATATTGGTACTAGCTTTGCGATGCGCGGTTTTAGCGCCAGCGCTGCGGTAAACAACACCTTGATTTTGCTCGATGGTCGCCGTCTGAATAACATTGATATTGCTGCGCCTAGCCTGAATGCAATTCCCTTAAATCAGGTTGAACGCATCGAGATTTTATCCGGCAGTGCGGGCGTGCTCTATGGCGATCAAGCCGTGGGTGGCGTGATCAATATTGTGACTAAATCGCCTGAGAATACGGGTGGCAGCGTGCAATTATCCGGCGGTAGCTTTAATACCTATGAAGGTCGCGGCGATGTGTCTGGCGCGATCAACAAGGATTGGCGCTATTTCTTGACCGGAAGCTACAACCAAGGTGACAACTATCGTCAGCATAATGCCAATGAAACGGGCTCTATCCTTGGCCGCATTCAATATAAAACGGCGACTGATTCTTTCTTTGTCGAAACCAGCTATTACGATGATGACCGTGAAAATCCGGGCTCGTTGACCGTAAATCAGTTCAAAGAAGACCCACGCCAGTCTTCCAATAAAAGCGAATATGTTCATGAGATGACCACGGCTGCACGCAGTGGTTATCAGCATCAGCTTAACCAAAACTGGGCCTTAGCGGCGGATCTGGATTACAGCGATACCTTAGTGACCTCATTAAACTGGGGCGCAGGTAGCCAAAATACTCGCTCGCTGCTGATGTTTAGCCCTAAAGCACTTGCTAATTACAGCACCCGTCAAGGTGAGCTAAACCTAGTCACTGGTTTAGACATCAGTCGCGGTAAGGCCGAGTTTGACTCTATGGCGCGCAGCAACGTGCAGGAAATGCAAAGTGCTTACCTGCAAGCCACTGTGCCATTAAGCCACACCTTAAGCTATGTAGTGGGCGGCCGTTATGCGCGGGTGACCGACGATCTGGTCGATGGCAATGTCTATCCAAACGGCATCGATTTAGATGAAGATGCGACCGCATTCGAGTTCGGTTTAAATTACCGTCCGAGCGCCGAGCACAGATTCTATCTACGTGGCGATGAAAACTTCCGCTTTGCTAAGGTCGATGAGCAAGCTTACACCCCGAAAGATGTCTATGGCTTAAAGCCACAGACAGGCCGTTCCTATGAGGCGGGTTGGGATTGGACTGTGGCTAGCCAAAGCCTACGCGTCAGCCTATATCGCCTCGATTTAGAAGATGAAATTGTCTTCGACCCGAGTGCGGAAAAACCTGTTGGTGGCAGCTTCCAAGGCGCCAACGTCAATGCCGATGCTTCACGCCGCTATGGCGCGAGTGCCGATTGGGATTGGCAGGTCACTCAAGCCCTCACCTTAGGCTTGGAATATAACTATATTGATGCCGAATTTACCGATGGGGTGAATGATGGCAAGCAATTGTCTTGGGTTGCGGAGCATACGGGGCGCGGTTATGTCAGCATGGATTTTGCCGAGCATTTCCAAGTATTTGCTGAGGCAATTTACACGGGCGATCGTTTTATTGAAGGCGATAACGGCAACGAAGGCGATAAATTATCTAGCTATGTTTTAGGTAATCTAGCCCTTAACTATACCCGTGATGCTTGGTTAGCGAGCCTGCGTATCGATAACCTGTTTGATAAAGAGTATGTTAGCTCGGGTTACTACGGTGGCATTTGGGGTGATAGCTATTACTCAGGCCGAGGCCGTGATATTCGCTTGACTGTGGGTTACCGCTTCTAAGCTTGAAATAAATGCTTAACCGAATAAAGCCAGGCTCAGTCTGGCTTTATTATTTCTGTTGTTTGGCTATGTGCAGAGAAAAATCCATTTTCTCGGTGTATTCTTTATAAGTTCAGCCTATTTTGAGATAGCCTAAGTCGTTGCTTGTGCTATAGATCACTTCATCTAAAGCATAGTCACAATTATTCTGCGACTTAGGGCTGAAATTCTCAGTAGTTTGGGTATGATGTGAGCGGTATTCGAATCATCTTATAGCTAATTAACAGGTGTAAAGTGTCCTATGACAGATCTTGAGCAACAGGTTTTTACTCAAGTGAGAGCCATCATAGCGAATGAAGAGCAAGTCATTGGCCGCCGTGGGATCTTAATTCCACTGAAAAAGGCCATTCTTGCCGAAGGCGATATTCGTAATGTGATCGATATTATTTCGAGTGATCCCGCGTTAGCGGCCCATATGTTGATGCGCAGTAATTCGGCGCAAGCTTCTGGTGTGGTTAGCCCTAAGTCTCGCTCTTTAAAAGATGCCTTAATTCGTTTGGGCCAAGTTAATATTTACCGTTATGCCTTTACATTTTATTTGAAAGAACGCCTCGATGAATTGCCTCAACCCTATAAGAAGTTGGTTCAAGGTTATTGGAAACTCACGGAAAATATAGCAACTGATGCGGTCGACAGCCTAGTCGATATGCCGGATGTTGAGGTTGATCCCGATGAAGTGCAAACCTTGGCGTTGTTTAGCGTGTTCGGGCAAATTATTGCCTTAACGGCCTTTGCTTACTTAAATGCTAGCTCTGAGCAATCTTTCCCGTTAAGCGTGATTAAGTCATTGATTGATAATCAGCAGCAGACCTTAACCATCGAGGCCTTTGAAGCCTTAGATCTCGACCAAGATCTGCGCCAAGAGTTTATGATCGCCCATAATCTGCGCCAGACCCGCAACCCGAACTCATCAGGGTTAGTTCTGCGCCGAGTATTGTCAATGCGTGGTTTATTGCTTAATCCGCTCTAAGAACCCTCATAAAAACAAAGGCCTGCAATCGCAGGCTTTTTTTTACTTTCAAAATCTTAGTTAGATTTCTGCTGGCGGGCTAAGCCTTCGCTTGCAACCAGTTGCAGCCAATTTTGCACTAAGGCCGAGTTGGCGCTGTGGCGGCGATAGGCACCAAATAGTGGGCGTTTTAACCCCTCTTGGCCTAGCTTTACCGCGGCGAGGCTTAAGCCATGTCCTTCATTGATTGACCAATTTGGTAAGGCGGCGATACCGTCCTTACAGGCGATGCGCTGCAATAACATCATGGTCAAATCGCAGGTCTTTTGCTCGCCAGCTTCTATGCCCGCGGGTTCTAAAAAGTGGCGGTAAATATCTAAACGCGCCAGTGGCACCGGATAACTGATTATCGGTAAGCGCGCCAATTGCTTAGGCGTAACATAGGCTTCTTTCGCTAAGGGATGATCCTTAGCAACCACTAACCTCACTTCAAAATCAAACAAATGCTGATAGGCGAGCGAGTGACCTGGCACGGGATCTGAGGTCAGCACTATATCTAGTTCACCCATTTCTAGGGCATTGAGCGAGTCGAATAGATGACGGCTCGACAGATCTAACTCGGCTTGGGGATGATCTTGCCTAAATTGTTCCATCACCGGCATTAGCCAGCGAAAACAGCTGTGGCATTCAATCCCGACTCTGAGCTGATTGGTTTCAGTTTCCAGCCCATTTTTGAGATCGGTTTCCGTCTCTAACACCTTAGGCAGGATCTCTTCGGCGAGGTGCAACAGGCGTGCACCTTCCTGAGTAAAGGAGAGCGGTTTGCTTTTACGCACAAAAATGGGCGAGTTAATTCGTTGCTCTAACTCCTTAATTTGATGGGAGAGAGCCGATTGAGTGACAAAACGTTTTTTGGCTGCGCCCGCCAAGCTGCCACTTTCCTTCAGGGCCATTAAGGTTCGCAGATGTCTTAGTTCGATCATGATCACTCCAAGTGAATTTCGCTCATGTTGTGCTTGAAATCAATTCGGTTGCTGGCATAGAGACTATCACAATAAACTTCTAGACGTCCAGACGCCCATTGTGATTTATCTAGGCTTAAATGCGAAAAGTTGCCAAGAAAACACCATCAGCTGGGTGCAAGTGCCGAATATGGCTTATCTCAAATAAAGGAAGATATGGTATGCAATTGAACAGTCTTGGTTTTCCCCGTATCGGGCGTCGTCGTGAATTAAAGTTTGCCCTTGAAAAATACTGGCGTGGTGAGAGCACTCAAGCTGAACTGCATGAGGTGGCCAAGGAGTTGCGTCGCACCCATTGGCAATGGCAAGTGGCTGCGGGAATTGAGCAAGTGCCAGTAGGGGATTTTGCCTTTTACGATCAAGTGTTAACCCTGAGTGCGACCCTTAACGCTATTCCCGATCGCCACCGTGGCGAGGGTGCTATCGATCTTGATACCTTATTCCGCGTTGCCCGTGGCCGTGCGCCAACTGGCATTGATGCGCCAGCCTCGGAAATGACTAAGTATTTCAACACTAACTATCACTACTTAGTGCCAGAGCTTAAGCAAGACCAAGTGTTCTCTATCGCCTATGAGCAGTTTTTTGATGAAGTGGCCGAGGCGCAGGCGCTGGGTTATCAAGCCAAGCCTGTGTTGTTAGGCCCTGTGAGTTACTTGTATCTGGCCAAAACTGTAGGTCAGGATTTCGATAAGCTGAGTTTATTGCCCAATCTAGTAAAGGCTTATGCCGACATTCTTGCGCGTTTTGCTGCGCAGGGCGTAACTTGGGTGCAACTTGAAGAACCGATTCTGGCACTCGAATTAGCCGCCGATTGGCAAGCAGCGATTAGCCAAGCTTATCAAGCGCTTAAAACGGCTCAAGTGAAGATTTTACTCACCAGTTACTATGGCAGCATTAGCCATCATCAGGCATTGGTTTCCGCGCTGCCGGTGGCGGGGGTGCACCTAGATTTAGTGACTGCCCCTGAACAATTGGCCTTGTTTGCTAATGCATTAAGACCAGATCAAATTCTGTCGGCGGGTGTAGTTAATGGCCGTAACGTGTGGGCGGCGGAGGTTGACCTGATTGTTGAGCGTATCGGCGGTGTTGCCCGAGACTTAGGAGCGCGCCTATGGATTGGCACTTCGTGTTCACTGCTGCACAGCCCTGTGGATTTAGAGGTAGAGACAACGCTCACGCCGACGCTGCGTCAGCAGCTTGCGTTTGCCAAGCAAAAGCTGTTGGAACTGGCAAATGTGCGCCAATTGTTGCAGGCCCCTGAGTCTGTCGCGGCCAAAGAGATAGTTAACTCCTGCGTGGCTCGCCGTGAGGCTAAGGCACAGGCGGCGGATGCTAAAGTGATCGCCCGTGTCGCTGCGCTGACCCCAGCCGACTATGAACGGGTGAGTGAATTTACTGAGCGCCAAGTGGTGCAGCAGCGTAAGTATCGTTTGCCATTGTTGCCAACGACTACGATTGGCTCATTCCCACAAACACCGGCAATCCGCGGACTACGTAGCCGCTGGCGCAAGGGTGAGCTAAGCGATGCCCAATATACTGAGCAGTTGCAGCAAGTGACCCGCGATACCATCGACCGCCAGCTTAAACTCGGTATCGATGTGCTGGTACACGGTGAGGCCGAGCGTAACGACATGGTGGAATACTTCGGTGAGCAGCTCGAAGGCGTGGGCTTTACCAAAAATGGTTGGGTACAGAGTTATGGTTCTCGCTGCGTTAAGCCGCCATTGATTTATGGTGATGTGAGTCGCCCGAAAGCCATGACGGTTGATTGGGCCGAATTTGCCCAAAGCCTGACGGACAAACCGGTCAAAGGCATGCTAACGGGCCCGGTGACGATTCTACATTGGTCGTTTGCCCGTGAAGATATCAGCCGCGATACCATTGCCACCCAATTGGCGCTGGCAATTCGTGATGAAGTGGTGGATTTACAAAATGCAGGTATTGGCATTATTCAAATTGATGAGCCAGCCTTCCGCGAAGGTTTGCCATTAAAGCAAAGCCAGTGGCAGGCTTACTTAGATTGGGCGGTGAATGCCTTTAAACTGAGTGCGGCGGGTGTGATTGATGAAACCCAAATCCATACCCATATGTGTTACAGCGAGTTTAACGATACGATTGCCGCGATTGCCGCCATGGATGCGGACGTGATCACCATAGAGACTTCGCGCTCACGCATGGAACTGCTCAACGCCTTTGAAGATTTTGAATATCCAAATGAAATTGGCCCTGGCGTTTACGATATCCACTCGCCAAATACGCCAAGTGTTGAGGCTATGGTACACCTTATCGAAAAAGCGGCGCAAAAAGTGCCAGTGCGCCAACTCTGGGTTAACCCCGACTGCGGCCTTAAGACCCGCACGTGGGCTGAGGTAGAACCCGCGCTGAAAAACATGGTCGATGCAACCCGCGAACTGCGTCGCCGCCTTGGCTAAGAGCTTGTGATATCTGAGCAATAAATGCCACAACTGCTTTACGTAAACAACAGGGATACCTAAGGTATCCCTGTTTTGCTATTGGTTGTTTATACAGACCGTTGCTTATAAAAATCAGCGTTTCACGCCATGACCCTTTAGTTTGAGGTATGCAGATAATCTCAAGTAACACGGATTTATATGGTTCAAAGTGTTATCCGTATATTTAAAGGTCTAGGGCGCAAACTTCTACACAGATATTTGCAAATCTTTACCTGATATCGACACTTCCTTCGTCTACTGCGCTTAGCTAACTCTATATACTGACAGCACTATTTTTCTTCCCGCAAGATACACGCTTGCGCCCATTGGCATTGATGGACACCTAGATTCAGATGAAAAAATCCTCAAAGCGTAAATTGATATTGATCCTAAGCGGCCTCATCCTCCTTGGGGGCGGTGCTTATTTTCTGCTACATAAACCCGAGGCGGCCCCAAGCTATGTGACGGAGCCCGTTAGACGCGGTGATATTGAAAACTCGGTGCTCGCCAACGGCATGTTGCAGGCCTCCAAGCTGGTGAGTGTGGGCGCGCAAGTCTCGGGGCAAATTCTGAGTTTGCCTGTGGAGCTAGGCCAAGAGGTGAAAAAAGGCGATCTTATCGCGCAAATCGACAGTCTTGCCCAGCAAAACAACCTGCAAAATGCGCTGGCATCCCTTAAAAACATCAATGCCCAGTATCGTGCTAAGCAGGCGCAAATACGTCAGGCAAAACTCGAATATACCCGTCAGCAGGAAATGCTCGCCGATAAGGCCAGCTCCCGCGCAGACTTTGAAGCCGCCGAAGCCACTTTGACAGTTTATCAGGCCGAGCTTGAGCAGTTAGAAGCGCAAAAACAACAGGCTGAAATTAATGTCGACAGTGCCAGAATCGATTTAGGTTATACCAAGATCACTGCGCCTATGGATGGCACAGTCGTTTACTCTGCGGTCGAAGTGGGTCAAACCGTTAACGCCAATCAAACCACACCAACCATAGTCGAGATGGCGCAGCTCGATACCATGACGGTCAAGGCGCAGATCTCCGAAGCCGATATCGTCAATGTGCGCCCAGGACAGCCAGTGTATTTCACTATTCTTGGTAGACCTAACCATCCCTATCGCGGCACTTTAAGGGCGATTGAGCCTGGCCCGACGTCAATGGATGGTGACGATAGCAATATGAGCTCGAGCGATTCAGACGCCATTTATTACCATGGCCTGTTCGATGTCGAAAACCCCGACCGTACCCTACGCATTGGGATGACGGCGCAGATTTCGATTGTGCTTGCCAAGTCTGATGATGCGCTGTTAATACCATCGCAAGTGCTGAGGGTAAAACCAAGGGATAAAGCGGCTCCGCCAGCGGAAGGCAAGTCCCGTGGGCCGCAATATCAAGTGCCTGTATTGGTGAATAATCAAGTGCAATATGTGGATGTAACTGTTGGTATTAATAACAAAATCAATGCCGAAATCCTGTCTGGCCTGAACGAAGGCGACCAAGTGGTGCTCGGAATGCCCGCCGACGGCTCGACCATGAAGTTCCGTGGCCCACCAATGAGGTTTTAAGCGTGACTAAGCCATTACTGGAAGTGTCAGCTTGCTACCGCAGTTTTCAGGCGGGTGAGCAACAACTGACTGTACTCAAAGATGTTAATCTTTCCATCGCCCGTGGTGAGATGGTGGCGATCGTCGGTGCCTCGGGTTCGGGTAAGTCGACACTTATGAATATCTTGGGCTGTTTAGATAAACCCTCAAAGGGCTCGTACTTTATCGATGGCCAAGATACCTCGCAGATGGATGTGGATGAACTCGCAAAGCTGAGACGTGAGCATTTTGGCTTTATTTTTCAGCGATATCATTTGCTTGGCGATCTTAATGCCGTCGGTAACGTCGAAGTGCCCGCCGTCTACGCGGGTAAAGATCGTCTTGAACGTAGACAGCGCGCTGAGCACTTATTGTCGCGCTTGGGTTTAGGTGAGCGTCTCGACCATAAGCCGAATCAGCTCAGCGGCGGCCAGCAGCAGAGGGTGAGTGTGGCGCGGGCGCTGATGAATGGCGGTGATGTGATCCTTGCCGACGAACCAACGGGCGCACTAGATAGTCACAGCGGCGAAGAAATGATGCGGTTATTACAGGAACTGCACCGCGAAGGCCACACCATTATCATCGTGACCCACGATATGCATGTGGCGCAGCATGCCGACCGTATTATTGAGATTAAGGACGGGGTGATTATCAGCGATGAGCCTAATCCCGCCTCAAACGTTGCGGCTGCGCCTAAGACTGAAGTGATCCCCGCCAAGACGAAGGTGCGCGCCCGCGTGGCGGCATGGGACAGATATGCCGAAGCCCTGAAAATGGCGCTGCTGGCGATGTCGACCCATAGATTGCGCACCTTTTTAACGATGCTCGGCATTATTATCGGTATCGCTTCAGTCGTGTCTGTGGTGGCGCTGGGTGAAGGTTCGCAGCGGGAAATCTTAAAGAGCATTAGTTCAATGGGCACCAATACCATCGACATTCGCCCCGGCTCAGGCTTTGGCGATAGGCGCTCGGCAAAGGTACGAACTTTGACTGCAAGCGATGCTAATGCACTGAAAAACTTACCCTATGTCGATAGCGTCACCCCGAGCATTGGTTCGAGTGCGACGGTGCGTTATGGCAATAAGGCGGTGACGGCGACTGTGAATGGTGTGGGGCCAGAGTTCTTCCGGGTTAGAGGCTATGAGCTCGCCCAAGGGCAGTTTTGGGACGATGACAGTGTTAATGCGTTAGCCCAAGATGCGGTAATCGATGAAAACACCCGTAAACAGCTGTTCCCTAACAGTAGCGGCGTCATGGGCTCAGCCATCGGGGAAGTCATCTTCCTCGGGGATTTGCCGGTGCGGATTATTGGTGTCACTCAGCCTAAGGAAAGCGCCTTTGGTAACAGTGATGCCCTCAATGTGTGGGTGCCTTACACCACGGTATCAGGCCGCATGGTAGGCAAGAAATACTTAGATGGGATTACTGTGCGGCTCGATGAGTCGGTGCCGAGCAATGCGGCGGAGCAGGGCATTATTAGCCTGCTGAAGATGCGCCACGGCACTCAGGATTTCTTCACCATTAACACGGATACCATTCGCCAGAATATCGAGAAAACCACCGCGACCATGACACTATTAATCTCGGCTATTGCGGTGATTTCCCTCGTGGTGGGCGGCATTGGGGTAATGAATATCATGTTGGTGTCCGTGACCGAACGCACCCGCGAGATTGGCGTGCGCATGGCGGTTGGGGCGCGCCAGAGTGATATTCTGCGGCAGTTTTTAATTGAGGCTGTGTTGGTTTGTCTGTGCGGCGGCGCGCTTGGGGTGGCCTTGGCCTATTTGATTGGCGTGGTGTTTGCCCAAGCGGGAGGCAGTTTCCAGATGATTTATTCGACGACTTCTATTGTAGCCGCCTTCGCCTGCTCCACCTTAATCGGGGTGTTGTTTGGCTTCCTCCCCGCTCGCAATGCGGCGCGTTTAGATCCTGTTGATGCCCTGGCTAGAGAGTAACTCAATGAATAATAAAGTGTTAACGCATCAAAACAAATTAAGAACGCTTAAGTTCAGCGTGATTGCCATCAGCATTGCGCTGCTGTCTGGCTGTGGCGCGCTGATGCGCTCCGACTTTGAGCCACCAGCATTACAAGTGCCAGAGCAGTGGCTGCACACCCAAGTGAATGGTCAAGTGAGCCTCGACCCTTGGTGGCAGAAGTTTAATCAACCCGAATTAAATCAGCTGATTAGCCAAGTGCTTAGCAGCAATAATGACCTGACGCTCGCCACCTTAACCTTGCAAAAGGCGCGTTTACAGGCGGGGTTAGCGCGGGATGATTTGTATCCACAGCTCAGCTCTAATAATACCGCGTCTATGAATAAACCGCTGGAGGGCGGCAGTTCGAGCAAGACATTTCAGGCGAACCTGTCGGTAAGCTATGAAGTGGATCTCTGGGGTAAAGTGTCGGCCAATATCGACCAAGCCCAATGGACGGCGCTGGCAAGCCTAGAAGATAGGGAGAGCACGGCGCAGAGTCTAGTCGCGACGACAGCATCCCTCTATTGGCAGATTGGCTATCTGCATCAGCGGATTGAGCTTAGTAATAAGAGTATTGAACACAGTCGGCAAACGCTGGCGTTAACCCAGCGCCAATATGCTTCGGGCGCCGTCACAGAGCTGAATGTGCTCGAATCCCAACGCAGTTTAGCCGGGCAAGAGGCCTCCCACAGCCAACTGCTGCAACAGTTAGCTGAAGCCGAAAATGCGCTGGCGATCTTACTCAACCGTGCCCCGGGGCAAGTGGCGGTTGAGATCAAGCAATTGCCGGACAGTGCGGTGCCTGAGGTTGGCGTCGGCATTCCCGCCGATTTGGTCGGCCGTCGTCCCGATGTGAAGGCGGCTTTGTACCAATTGCGCTCGGCGCTGGCCAGTAAGGATGCGACCTACGCCAGTTACTTCCCAAGTTTGAGTTTGACTGGCAGCGTGGGGGAGTCGACCTCCGAGCTAAAAGAGCTGTTGCGCAATCCCGTGGGAAGTTTAGGTGCGGGCTTAGTGCTGCCCTTTTTGCAGTGGAATCAAATGCAAATCAACAATGATCTTGCCGATATCGACTACCAAACGGCGATTGTGAATTACCGTAAAACCCTCTACAGCGCTTTTGAAGATGTGGATAACGCTATCTCGGCCAAGCAGCAATACGCCTACCAAGGTGAAAAGCTTGAACTGCAATTTAGCGCCGCCGCTCAGGCCGAAGCCATTTATGAGAGCCAATATCGCCATGGCGCTATTGGCATTCAAAATTGGATTGATGCGCAGGAGAATCGCCGCAGCGCCGAGGCCGCATTGCTGGAGAATCGCTATAACCAATTAACGGCTCAAGCGACGCTTTATCAAGCCTTAGGTGGGAGTGATATAGCGCCGCCGTTAGCGGATAACTAATTGAATCATCGATAAATAAAAACCGCGATGCCTAAGGCTTTCGCGGTTTTTTATTATCTCGTTTTTCTCTTAATGTGAGTCAGATTAGCTGCGCAGAATATGCAGTGGCAGGCTTAACATATCATCGCCCGTGCCCGCTAAGTGCCAGATAATCCCAACGAGGGCGGCAACGGTTACTAAGTACCAAATGGTTGAGAATATCTGCCCATATCTGTCCAGCGGCAACAGGTGGCTTTGATGACGAGTACGCCATTCAAATACAATTTCTAAGCTGCCGATAAGTAGCAAGAAACCGAGCAAGGCTAAGCCTAAGGTGTAGCTGATATACACCCCAAAGGCGGCGCCGATGACGCAGGCAATTAACCCCATAATGCTGTTCATCGAGAAGCTAATGCTTTTTAAAATATGGCCACCATCGAGGGGTAAAATTGGCAATAAATTAAACAGGTTAAGTAGCGCGTTAAAAGCTGCTAGCCCTGCGAAAAAGATATTGTCCGTCATGTGGTAAGCGATAAGCGAGCCTACCGACATCAACAGGCCGAAGGTTGGCCCCATAATCGAGATGACCACATCCTGCCAGCGGGTGTTAATTTTTTCATCGCTGAGGGCGAGTCCCCCCATAAAGGGGATGAGGTAAATTCCTTTGGTTTTCATCCCAAAATACTTCATCGCGCGAATATGGCCGTACTCGTGGAATACCAAACAGGCGATAAGTGCCAAGGCAAATTGGAAGGAAAACAGCCAAGAGTAGGCCGCCACACTCGCGCCCGCGAGTACCACTTTGATGACCTTAGCGCTTTTGAGTAGCTTAAATCCAAGGGAAGCTAAACCAACAAAGCTAAATTTTTGTGGTGTAGTCACTGGGATTTCAGGGGTTTGGCGTTCGATATCTTTTTCGGTACGAGTGCCTTGGGCAATCACTTCTTCATCAATAAGCAGTCGATAGTCGAATCTAAAGGGCTGCCAAACCACATCGGTTTCAAGCCGCACAAGGATTTTATGCTCAAGAACTTGCGCTTCGCCATGCTCGCTGGCCAATTGGCTATGCTGTTGAGTGAGTTCAAATTCATGGACTTTGAGACCGCCATTATCCACTGAAGCGGCTTTTTGTGAGACTAAGGTATTGTCCCAAAAGAGTTGTTGCCAACCTGCGAGGGAGCCTTCCAAACGCAGTGATTTGCCTAAGCAGTCAATCTTAAGTAGTTCCAATTTAGGTTCCGTTTGTTGGTGTATCCGAATGATGTCCAGCGTTGATTTGGCACTTTAAGGCAAAGTATGCAGACCAATCGCTTTGGACATAACGGGCTGGGCCGTCCGTGATAAATTATGCCTGCTAAATGTGGTTGAGGATATTAGCTTTTTGGATCATCTCGTTGAAGACTGTGAATCCTATCAGATTTTACTTTGCTTCTGCTTAGTCATCTAAGCTATGGACGATTTCCATCCCTTGGGCGAATGTTGTAAACGCTAATTTGGCCACACAGCATTGGCCTACGGCATTGGCATGTTTTTGTACCCATTTAATAAAATCGGTGAGGGGCAATTTGTGCTCTTGTTTTAGCAGGTTAGGTAGCTCACCTATAGGATCTTCATGAATAGTGGTTGGGGTGGCGCGGATCAAATATTGGTTACCTAAGCTGTCGAGTAACAGGTCCGTATCGATAAATTGATGCTGGTAAAGGCAGGCGAGTTCTAACCAATCACGTTGATGGCCAAGATAAAGGAGTTCATCATTTTGAGTCAGCTTAACTACTGCAGGCCATTGAATATCAGCCATTTTTACTTGAGTCATGTGTATTCCTGGGGCCATGTTCTACTTCAACCTATCACATTTATCCTTATCCCCCAACGCTGGCGTTTACGTGGGGAATCGTAGGCAGTATGCCACCGACTAGGTCAAAGAAGAAAGCCATTGAAATTTTATTGGGTGAGGATTCACTCGTGGATAACAATGAGGGGGTTATGATTGAAGCAGCAGCCCTAAGGGGCGCGCCACGTTGAATGACATGTGCGCCCTTAGTAAAACGCTTTGAACGTTATTTAACTGGCTGCCGCTTGTGCTTTAGGTTTGGCATTGTAATCAAAGTTAATCTCTTGATTAAGATTGGTGATGGAGCAAGTGCCATGTTCGCGGGTCGTTCTATGATTAGCTTGGCCAATATGAAATTCGACATTGAGGAATACATGCTTAATCACATCGATGTGATACTTATCGAAATAACTTTCCACTTCCTGTTTTAGGCTATCAAATTCGAGCTCTTCACGGGTGCGCTCGTTTAAAATCCGGTTCTTCTCATCGAGCATCATCTTAATCTGCTCAATCATCACGGGATCATTTTGCCATTCGGATTTTGGGGGAAGTCTTTTTAGGCGAGCTTCAATATCGAGGGTGGCTATCACCATTGATTGGACACTTTCCTCCAGCTGTTTAAGGTTTTGCTTGAGCTCGCCTTGCTCCATTGCACAAAAGACTTCTGTTTTTGTCCCCGCAGTGGCACCAATAGCAACGGCAATGAGTCCTTTTTCAGCATGGGCGACGCCACCAATTAAATCGCCGCGGCGACCGCTAGTGTCACTTATCGTCAGGGTTCCTGCGGTTTTGGTATTACTATGAAGTAATTGCTTAGTGATCAGAATATTCCCCTTTGCAGTTAATTGGGAATATTGCACAAACTGGGCGCTGATTTGCCCTTGAGCTGTGAGGTTCGTCGAAAACTCATTGACGCGAATTTGCCGACCAATAACGCCTTTACTAACGGTAATATCGCCTTCTGCCTCAAGGGTCGCTGAATCGACAAAGCCCATCACAGTAATATCACCGGAGCTTTTCACTATCATGCCTTCGTGTACATCACCTGTGATTAAAATACTGCCTTTAAAGGTGACATGACCCGTGCTGATATCGACATCTTTTAGCTGTAAAACATCATCAACATTCATGCCTGTGCGGGTTTCAACGGGTTGCCCTGCTACAGTGGCGATGAGTTTGTTGGGATCATTCGGATGGATGCTGGTACCTGTTCCTGCTAGTAAAGGCAGATCCTTGCCAGGCTTTTGCTTAAGGACTTCTCCTTTAATGTTATAACCGGGAGAGCCTTCGGTCCCTGGGTGTTTGATCATCAAAATATCGTTAGGCTTGACCATTATCATGGAGCCAAGATTACGCATATCCACAGTACCATCTTCGCGCTCCTGCGGCTGGAGTAAGCGCTCACGGGCCAGCGAAACCTTACGCTCTAGCACGGCATTTTGGCCGTTTACTGGGTGCTTGCCTTGGGCGATTTCACTTTGACAGCTATCGCCGGGTTTGAGCTTGGTGATTTTTTGCAGCAAGGTTTGGATTTTAAGTTTGCTTAAGCCCATGCAAACATTATTTTTTTAAGTTCAGTAAGAATTTCAGGTAAGTCGACCGCTTTACCTCCACAAGGGGCGGTTAGGGTCATGGTGGCGAGCATTTTATCTGGGCTGATTTCAATCTTAACGCTACCATCTCGGCGTTCAGCCAGTACGGAAAACAGTTCAAATTTACCATCTTCTTGATGGTACAGAGAGTTGGTTTGCGCCACCACTTTATCGATGGCCTGATCAAGTGGATACAGTGAGCAAAACTCTGGGAGCGATAACAGGCGCATCACATCATCACGGGTGATGGGGCCATGCTCTTTGGGGATTAGGCGTAATTCCGCCTTGCTTTTGTCACTGCTTAACTCGAGGAGTTCAGGGGCCAACATAGAGCGCTTCCTTACTCGTTTGTTTTATTATTGTTTTATCGGCTAACGCGAGTATAACAGTAGAAACTTTGCGCAAAGAAGCCTTTTCGACGCGAAAAAATGTAAATGTTGTGTTTTTGTTGTCATGGTCTATTGGTTGATTTATCAATAGATTTTTTATTTGATTAACGATAGTTAATCTAGTGTAATCTCTGGTTTTTTTCAAAATCTCAGCACGGGTGTTGATTGGGCAAGTTTTTTAGCTTAACAAAAAAATAAACTTTACAACGCTGTCGGGTATGTTAGGGGAGAGGTTGACTGGACAAAATTCTTGATAATTTAGCGTTTACTGCATTTGATACTGTTCACAAAATGATGAAAATCTTCTCTAGATAGCAGCAAGTGTTCGGTTGCGGATCACGACTTTATTGTGGTGTTCTTAAGGGGATAAGGTTTCTTTCCAGACGGGGTGGCGCATAAAATCTTCGAATAGCCTAACTTAGGGGCAAAAGTAAGCTAAGTGCTTTGCTTCAATTTGTGGGGTTAGGATTAAATCGTGGGATTAAAAATTCTATGGTTAGCATTTGATTACCTCTACTCTATTCTTGTGTTACACCCCCATGAGTCAGCTCAAATCTGGGTTCTTTATTGCTTGGCCAAGCAGGTTTTTCTATTGGGTATTCAAAAGTCGTCAGCCAAATTTCAAGCTCACCTGAGCCAGATAAACACCCCATGTAGGAGAAACACATGCCACTATCTATCATGTTATTGGCAAATTGAATTGCCTCTTCAAGCGAGCCTTCTTCCTTGTTATGGCTGAAGGTTTCATCGTCCCACACCCAGTTAATAGGCGCCCCATTTTCATCACAAGCAAGGTATCTTACGTTCTTATAACCTCCGCTAGCTGCTGTTAATGAATCCAGAAAGGATTCTCTGATTTCTGAGAATCTCTTTTTAAATTCTTCAATGCCGATATTTTTACTCATAATGTGCTTCATACTTGCTCTAGAGGTTAACTATGCGCGCCCGCGCGCGAACCTTGGTGAGCGTCGCTGCGGCCGCAGGCCGCATGTACCTACCACAATTGCCACCAAGGCTTTTTCACACCATTGTGAGTTACTTTTAAATATTGTGGCTCGCTTCGGCCTCCGTCTTTGGAGACTGCGACTATTTTAACGGTTATGTCTATAGGCTCTTGCTCGGTAGTACGGCCATCATTCCATATAAAAAAGTATTCATCTGAACCGGTGTGGTCGCTCTCTAAAATCATCGGTTCAGGATAAAAAAGTTGGTCTTCAAATTGGTCTTCTTCAATGGCAAATATAAAGCCAGTGTCTTTCTCGGCAGAGGTTGTAACTAAAGTAAGCACTCCTGCATCAGCACAGGAACCAGCACTACCGCTCTCTCCACGTGAAATAGACTTCACTGAGAACGATGGTTTTTGGGGAATGGTATTGCCTTCATTGGTGTGTTCAAAATCAATAAACGGTCTGTCAAACGAACAAGCAAACGCATTCCCATAAAATAAAACCGCTGAAATAGTTACAAAAAACTTCATGGAGTTTCCTAGTACAGTTAACTATCGCCTAAACGGCGAGCAACTTGTTGCGAGTCCAGCGGCCGCAGGCCGCGATGTTTAAGGCTATACACTTATGGCAACTTCTCAATTTCTTGAAAGGCTAACCCAAAGTAATGAGATTCCATTATCTTAACCTCGCCATCAACAACACTGAAAATAACTTTGCCTTTATTATGACTTTCAAAAAGTCTTCCATCAGTCGATTTTAAGTAATGAAACGCTTCAGATGTGAAAACTGCATCTTGCCCAGTTTGAGCTATTTCAATGACCTCGGATATTGTTTTTTCTTTAGCAAGAGTGACATAGCATGCATCCATCGCGTCCTTAAAAACAGACATTGCTTCATCGTAACTTTGCTCTTGAACAATCTCTTTGCCATCAACAACGCTGTAATTAAAGAATTTAGTCTTTCCAAAATAGTATTTTGTTGATTCCTCAAAATCACAACGACTTGAAGCATTAGAAATATGATCGTTAATAGCATCGATCATTTTTTTATCAAGGCTAAGCGCAGTAGCTGCGCTAATTACTGTTGAAATCAATATGGTACAAGCAAGTAAACATTTTCTGATTTTATGCACGATTCTTCCTTGGTGTATAACGCCCGCAGCACAGGCCGAAACCAGTGCAGCGGTTGAGGTCTAGGCCACGAAGTGGCCGAATGTGACTGCGTTTGTTAGGAGTCTAGGCTGTCACCATGCTGAAAATATATGATTTTGTCTTTGGTTAAATAATTTGTTGCCCACGTAGGCGAGTTAATTGATGCAACCGAACCGTCCTTTGCAATCTTTGTTTTAGAGCGAGCAAATACGACGTATTCATGAATATCAGGTAAAGATACTAACTCTTCGTAAAGGCCGAGTGCAGTATAATTTTTGGCCTGAAGTTCATAGTGTTTTGCAATCCCTGATGGTATCAAAAAGAACTCTTCGTCCTCATCCCAGTCAATAGCCTCGACATCCTTAAGATAAATTGTCCCGTCTTTATCTTCCGTATACTCGGCAAAACCTACAGCAAAAGATTTAAACTCTTCATTCATCTCGAATGCTCTTTTGAGGTCTTCAACTATATGATGGACTTTCAAATTGACTCCTAACGCTTTGCTTTGGGGCGCGCACGGCGCGTCCCGCGAGTGAAACGAGCAGACAATAGCAATTTGTTATGCATTGTTTGAAGTATATTTTGATGCGATTTCATATGCGCTCCAATTCCTCTGAAGCCATATGCATAGATTCAAATGTGTTAAATGCCACCAGAGCATACCCTTGCCTTTAAAATTTCCCTCCCTTAAATGCTGAAGCGCTATTTGAGAGCTCATTATGGATAAGCGGTCATTTAGCGAATCTGTATTTACAGGCGTTACAAGGTCATTTACTAATGCTGTGAATATCCAACTGTATATCCAGTAAGGTGTAATTGATGCGCATTGATCTGGGGAACATTTCTCTTTTGATTTCCATAACTCAATGGCTTGCGCTTGGCTTAACCCAATATTGGACTTCTCTGGCATTTTCTCTACGAGGTTAATCGTATACGTATACATGCCCAAAGGAAAAAATAACATGGCAACAAGAACACTAAAAAAAAGCCACGCTATTACTTTTTTCATTTGGGTGGAGACTTCCTTGATGCATAACATTTTATTCATGCGCATGCGCGTTTACCTAGTTGAACCAGTGAAAACGCGCACGGTTAACTATCTGTATGCAAAGAACTTATCAGCTTTTTTGCCGCTTTTCATATAAGTAATCCATCTGGGAAAACGCGCATGCGCGTTTCCCAAACCTATTAACTAAAGTCAGCTACTATAGTCACTTGATTTTATAGCATTTTATTTGTTGCAAATGGGGTTAATGCGCGCTGATATTGTCTTCAAATCATTCAAAAATACCTAAATTTAAATATGACTGTGTCCCATAATTGTTAGTCGATTTATGGTAAGGCCAAACATCGGTAAATAGATAAGAATTGTATGGCAGCAGGTGTGGGAATTTTCGATTGAGCTAACAAGCCGAAGCACGGAATGGAGCATTAGCTTTTTAGTTAGATGAACAGTTCAATGGTAATAAATGCTATTTAAGAGATGGCAGCGTTAACTTGTTTGTTGGGGGATTTTTGATTTCAAAATGGACGTATTCGATAGGGACGGCGTTATTCTCT
The DNA here is from genome assembly GCF_000282755.1 of Shewanella sp. POL2. Classification (NCBI taxonomy): domain Bacteria; kingdom Pseudomonadati; phylum Pseudomonadota; class Gammaproteobacteria; order Alteromonadales; family Shewanellaceae; genus Shewanella; species Shewanella sp. POL2. The sequence goes on along the minus strand of NZ_AKZL01000045.1, from coordinate 8,751 downwards.
TAATTCTTAACGAGCCTTTATTCCTTAGTGCAGCATAGAGTCAAATTAAGTTAGCCCCACTCACAATTGAGCGGGGCGAAAGATTAGGCCTGTTGGAAGGAATAGAGTTTGTACTTGTTATTCTCTGCCGGCACGGTTAATTGGCCGAACTCGGCGGCGATGGTGTCCGAATAGGGTAGGTGGCGGTTAGCGACTATTTGCCAAATCCCTTTAGATTGTAATTGCTTGGCGCTATCGGCGACAAAGCGTTGGGCAATGCTGGTCGTGCTGGCAAGGCCATCGTGGAACGGGGGGTTGGAGATAATACCGTCGAATTTTCCACTGGTTTGCGCCAGTCCATCAGACGGATAGACTTTGGCCGTCATGCCGTTTGCTGCCAGCGTAAGTTCGCAGGAGGCTAGCGCCATAGCATTGATATCAATACATTCTAGCGACAGTGTCGGCTGCGCCTTTAACAGCGCTGCGGCAATGACACCGGCGCCGCAGCCAAAATCCAGTACTCGACCAGAAAGGGTTGGCAGATGGGACAGCAATAGCTCTGTGCCTTGGTCTAAATGCTTTTCACTGAACACGCCAACTAAGTTGCAGATGGTGATATTGCCCTGCGGAGTGGCGAGTTGATACTGGCTGGTCCAATCGCTGAGTTTAATCTCGGGCGCAGTATCGATTAGGCTGCTGCCAAAGAGTAGGCAATGACGCGCGTTATCGAGTTTGACGCCTGTGGCAAAGTATTTCGGCAGCAGTTTGACTAAGGATTTAACCCCGCCTTTGTTCTCACCCACGACTAAGAGCTGGCCACCGGCTACTAAATGCTGAGCGGCCAGATTAAACAAGTAGGGTGCTAACGGCTTAGCCTTAGGAAAGTACACAATCACAGTGTCGTACTTATCCTGGTGGGGCAGTTGATGGCCAAAATAGCAGCGCAGTTTGGCATTAGCCTGCGGCGCTAAATGCAGATAATGGTGGTAATCCAAGGCGAGAGCATCGACGGACTGGGCGACATCGAGCAGTGCTTTGGGCAGTGAATCTGCCTCATGGTTTAGCACTAAGACTTTATGTTGGCTCAGGGTTTCCTGATTGCGGATAATGACTTGCGATGGATTCGTTAACACTGCATGGCTACCGTAAAAAATAAGTGCGGGCATTATACCCCTTATTCGGCTACGAGCCAGCCTGCATGCCGACTTAAGGGATGCAGCAAAACAGCGCTCACTCGAACGGTGCTGACTGAAAGCCAATAAAAAAGGCAACTGTGTTAATACGGTTGCCTTTTATCTGTTATCTGTTAGCTGGCGCGATATTCGCTTGGCTTATTTTTAGCTAATCGCAGCAAATCAGCCCTGTGGCTGCACTGGTGCTGGAGCTGGAGTTGATACCTGTACCGGGGCTTTTGGCTTTTTAGGCTTAGGTAACAGGCTAAAAATCTTATTGGCGATATCAGTATTGTCCTGATGACCATTAAACAGCCCAGCTGCGGGACCTGCGGCAAACACTTGCACATCGGTGCCTGTGTGTCCGTCCGTTGTCCAACCCGTATCGGTACGTTTATCAATCACATGACGAATAGCCATTGCCATGGTTTCTAAGCCCTGCATTCTGGCTACATTGAGTTTAGCCAGTTCTTCTTCCGTTAATTCAAAGCCTAAACCACGGGATAAGTCGGCTTTCCAGGTTTCGCCACCGATAGCGGCTTGCGCTAAGGTATCTGAACTGGCGGAAATATTGCGCAGGATCTCAGGATTCCAGTTGTAGTGTCCATCGACACCAATCGATAAACCGCCAGTATTATGGTCGGCGGTGATCACCATTAAGGTATCGGGATTTTGGCGTACGAATTGCTCAACGACTTCAATGGTGTTGGCAAACTCATCCATTTCGCCCATAGCGGCGGCGATATCATTGTTATGTCCCGCCCAGTCGATAAGGCTACCTTCGACCAGCAGTACAAAGCCTTGATCATTTTGCGACAGTAAACTGAGGGCTTTTTGGGTCAAGGTGCTGAGTTTTTTAGCATCTTTTTCATCGATAGCCCAAGGCAGTTGTACTTCGGCAAACAAACCTAAGACCTTAGGCTGGGTAATGCTGGCCAGATCATCAAAGCGGGTAATATGTTGATAGCCCTTGGCGGTAAATTGGGCCAACAGCTCGGGTGGAAAGTACTTTTGTCCGCCACCTAAAAACACATCGGCGTTGGTTTCAAGATAACTTAATGCCAGTGCATCGTAATTTTTACGGCTTTCGTTATGGGATAAAAATGCTGCTGGCGTGGCATGGTTAATTTGTGAGGTAACGGCAACCCCGGTACTTAAGCCTAAGGATTTGGCTTTTTCAAGAATGGTGGGCAGTGGCTGTTTTTGGGTATCAACCGAGATGGCGCCGTTATAGGATTTGACTCCTGTCGCGAGGGCGGTTGCGGCGGCGGCCGAGTCGGTCACATAACCACTGACACTGGCGGGATACGTACTTGCCATGCCAACCAATAAACGGTCAAAGACGGTTTGTTCGACTTCTTCGGTATCTGGATTGTCCTTGTAATAGCGATAGGCACTGGTATAGGAAGGCCCCATGCCGTCGCCAATCATAATCACAATATTTTTGGGGCGTGATGGCGCCTTGGCTGGGCCCGTCTCATTCGCCCCAGCTTCCGTTGCAAATACGGGGCTTGAGAGCCATAAACTCATACCAAGCAGTAACAGTGGCGCTTTGGTGAAACTCATATCAGATCCCTAGAAGTCGTAGGCGCTCTTAAGGCGCCTTCAATGAATATTATTATCTTGTAGGTGTACAAGCTTACTGGGCGAGACGGGCTTCGATGGCATCGAACAGCATGCCAGTAATGTCCACATCAAATGCCGCTTGGATTTCGCGGATACAAGTCGGGCTAGTGACGTTAATCTCGGTCAGCTTGTCACCAATCACATCCAGACCCACAAAAATCAGCCCGCGTTTTTTCAGCTCTGGGCCAATGGCACGGGCGATTTTCCAATCTGAGTCAGATAACGGTTGGGCAACACCGCTGCCGCCTGCGGCCAAGTTACCGCGGGTTTCGCCTTTTTTCGGAATGCGCGCCAAGGCGTAGGGCACGGGCTCGCCATCCACCACCAGAATGCGCTTGTCGCCCTTGGTGATTTCAGGAATAAAGGCCTGCGCCATGGCGTATTGGTTGCCATATTGGGTTAAGGTTTCGATGATCACCCCAAGGTTAGGGTCGTCTTGCTTGACGCGGAAAATAGAGGTGCCGCCCATGCCATCTAGTGGCTTGAGGATAATATCGCCTTTGGCTTGGTGGAACGCGCGGATCCGATTGGCATCGCGAGTCACAATGGTTTCTGGAGTAAATTCGCTAAACCATGCGGTGAATAGTTTTTCGTTGGCATCGCGCAAGCTTTGTGGCTTGTTGACGATTAATACACCTTGTTCTTCGGCGCGCTCTAACATGTAAGTGGCGTAGATATATTCGGTATCGAACGGCGGGTCTTTACGCATTAACACCACGTTCAGATCGCTCAGCGGCGTGTCTTGGGCATCGCCCAGTTCAAACCATTTATTGGCATCGTTGATGACTTTTAATGGACGCATATTGCCCATGGCTACGCCGTTGACCATAGCAAGGTCGGCCATTTCCATATAAAACAGTTGGTAACCCCTTTCCTGCGCCGCCATCAGCATGGCAAAACTGGAGTCTTTCTTAATGTTGATCTCACTGATGGGGTCCATCACTATGCCGAGTTTTATCATTAATCTGTTCCTTATTGATTGCCGTCGCAGGCAAAAAGCATTTATGGATTAGCCAGTAATCAATTCGCTAGTTAGCGGTTAACCTTTAACCTAAATCACCGAATCGAAGTTGCAGCGCGGTAATTGCCGTGAGTGAGGCGGTTTCAGTGCGCAGCACTCGGGGGCCGAGTAACACGTCGGTAAACTGATAGGTTTCCGTCATAGCGATTTCTTCCGCCGATAATCCCCCTTCCGGGCCGATCAACAGTCGTACACGGGTATGGGATAAATCTAACCCATTGATACCGTGCGCTGCCCTTGGATGCAAGTTGAGTTTGAGTGCGTTAGTCGGTTCGCTGCACCATTGCTGTAATTCCATGGCGGGGCGAACGATGGGCACTTGGCTACGGCCCGATTGCTCACAGGCGCTGATCACTATCTTTTGCCATTGCTGGATTTTCTTTTCGAGACGCTCACCAGTGAGCTTGACGCCGCAGCGGTCAGAAAATAGCGGCGTAATGGTATTTACCCCTAGCTCAACGGATTTTTGAATAGTGAACTCCATCCGATCGCCACGGGAAATCACTTGGCCTAAATGCAGGTTGAGGGGCGACTCCGATGGATTGGCCTCACAGGACAGCACTTTTACCGTGACCGATTTTTTACCCGCATCGACAATTTCGGCAAGATAATCATTACCATCGCCATTAAACAGGCTAATTTGCTCGCCACTGCCCATACGCAGCACTTTGCCGATATGGGCTGCGCCATCTTCGTCTAGATTCAGCTGTTGATTTACGGCTAATGGCTGAGGTTGATAAATTCTTGGAACTCTCATTGTCGACCTTATTCGGCTAATTGTTGGCGCAGTGGTGGTGCATTGCAGGCATTCTGCACAAAGGGATTATGATTACCTTGGATCTGCGCTATGGCGTTATCGCGTTTGCATTCAATAGTATCAACTGGATAGCTTTTATCCCATGCTTTGAACAATTTTAATTGCTGTGAGGCGATTTTAAGGCCATAGGTCTGCTGCATATACAGGTAAGTGCGGGCTATTTTGCCGCGGGCGTGAGCGGGTGGCTGGGCTTGGCGATTCTTAAAGTCGATAACCATAGCGCATTGACCATATTGGTCGGCCTTACCGTTCCATTGGCTAAAACGGAAGTTGCTGCGATCGCCGTTCACTTCACCAATGGCGGGCACCAGATTGTGCATGTCCGCTTCCATCTTATTGAATTCTTGGCTGTTATCGGCGCAGTTTTTACGGCCACCCTTTTGCCAGCATTGTAATTGGTGACCAAACTCCCATGCAGGGACTATATGCTCCCACTCGATACGGTTGGCGCGGGTTTCTTGTTTACGCACTTGATAACCGCAGCTATTGAGATCGGGCTTCCAGGATTTGCCCTTAATTTGGATAGTGCAGCCACAGTAAAAACTGACAGCGGGCAAGGTGCCTTGGCGACTGCCTTGGTATAAGGATTGAGACAAGACCTTGGCTTGGCTAAAACTATTGGGGTGCGAAGGAGAGGCATTGGCTGAGGCCAACACCGCCAGCCAACTGAATAGGCACAGCAAGGTTTGCCGAGACCTTAAGGCTATCTTGGAGTTGTTCAATATTTATCCCAAAAATAATCAATACTACGCAAGCCTGTGGCTCGTCTTTTATGTCTGAATGGTAAGGGAAATACCGCGTCCTATGCAAATCGCTCGTACTTTTGGCCGAGGATTTTTACGCTATGTGGGTTATTCGGTTGCTTCGGTAAAGGTGAGGTGGGTATGGCAGCGTTTACACAGATAACGGGTTTCACCACGCAACACTTTATTATGGCGGCGAATACTTAGCCGAACTGGGCCGCAGGCACAGCGGTACTCAAAGTCTTTCCCTTTAACCGACTGAGTATCGAAACTGTGGGTGGTATTGGGGCTCACCTTAAACAACTTGAGCATGATGGATTGCCACTCGCGGCCATGGGGTTTGGTTTTGCCAAAGAGTTGGAAGCAGAGTAAATGGCTTATTTCGTGGGGCACTACTTCGGATAAGAAGGCTTCGCTATTTTCCCTGAGTAATACGGGATTAAAGCGTAGGCGATTCTGTTGTAAATGGGCTGTGCCCGCACTCCGTCCCCGCAGGGTAAATTGGGTCAACGGCCGCGCAAATGGACGCTTAAAGTAGATTTCTGCCTGCTGATAACAGTCTTCGATACGCGTAAGGATTTGCTGCTGCACTGGTGTCAGTGGCTTTGGCTGGCGTTGTGGCATGTTGTTTTTCGCCATCTTGGTCGCAGTCAGCGTGGTGATACTCGCGGATGAGATAGCTTTACGGCGCAGGCTATTGAGTAGGGATCTCGTGTTAAACATAGACTTAGGCGTTAACTCTTATTTTGCAAAGCATCAAGTGTGGCTAGGTGTGTCAGATGGATACCATGATGCGACCCGATAAGGCGCATAAAGCAAGCGTTTGCATCATAACCAACGCTTGCTGACAATGCCAGTATTGCGGCGGTTACAGGCTCGCCGCGGCCTGCATCACCATAGTACGCACTTGCTCGACAATGGCTTGTTCGGTGGCATTGTCGTAGCCCTTCACCCTCGGGGTGTGGATATGGCCCACCTTAGCGCGGCTATTGAACTTTTGCTGTAACACAATGGCGCGATAAGAAATCTCGTTTGAGAGATACCCACCACCAGAACCTTCGACCGAGGTTTCATTTTGCAGCTCGCTTAGGGAACTGGCATTAAATTCACCGCGCGCTAGGGTGGTCACAGTATGGTTATCGTTGACTTTCCACTGACCATCTTGCACTTGCATCGCTGCGACGGGTAATGAAAATTCAACAAATTCAGGGCCGATAAAGTTTTTACCGTTGAGTTTGGGGGCGATAGGCGCGGTTTTGCTTGCGCCTGTGTACAGATTTTGGTTATCCGGCGCTGCTGCACTACGGTTACGGCCTGGGAAGCGTTCAATATCAAAGTCGCTGCGCCCCATGCTGACGGTAAAGATAAACTGGGTTTTAGGGTCGCGATAAATGGGGCTGAGTAAGGATTCGATAATACCTTGGTCGAAATCCTCGAAGCGTACTGGGATCATGGCGGTTTCGATTTGGGCCTTTTTGCCATTGATATCAAATTTAAAACCATCGAGGGCGAGGGCGACTAAGCCCGAAGGATTGCTCTGACTGATGTCTTTGTCGAGGAAGAAGGGGTCGAATCCCGTCAGGAAGATTTTTATCTGCACATCATCATCGTATTGGATATCACTGAATCCTCGCGATGCCTTTTCTACGGCGCTGGCTAAAATCTGTTGCTGCCAATCAGCCATTTTAAAGTTAGCACTGTTGTTTTTAAGGCTATTTAACATTGACAGTCGCGCCCAATACAGGGATCTGTCATCAAAGTGTCCTGACTGCACATCACGCACAGCCTGTTGCCATAATCTATGTCCTTGGCGGGCGGCAAGTTGGGTAGCGTCGCGTTCATTTTTCTGTGTGGATAATTGATTCGCTAAGCCTTCATCCAATGCTTGATAACGGTTTACCACTTCAGCCATGACTTTTTCAGCGGTAGGAATGCGAGACACTTCCACATCGCCGAGGAGTTGTACGGCACCAGCGGTTTGCGCCACTGTGCTAGCGAGGATAAAAGCGAGGCAGGGCTTTAACATTGGCGTTTCCTTTTTATTTTAATCACTTATTTTGCTGGAAATAGACGATGTTTCTAGGGCGTTAAGGCTTACTTCATCTTAGAAATAATGAAACTTATGCCAAAAAGCCACAATGATTGTTTTGAGTATAAGAGTTTACCTATAGTGATTCGAGGATCTTATTCCTATTTTGCATATCAGATCGATACTGACGAGTTGCTATGATTTTGAACTGGCGTTTAGTTGGGATAGCTAATAGTTAAATCTTGTAAAGCTTGTGCCTGATTGTTGCCACAATTGGTCAGCAGTTTGCTAGGGAATGAGAGGGCAGAGAATGATAAGCTTAGCACTTAATTTGTATGGATATATTGCATTAAGCAAGGGGACGTTATGCGTGTATTAGCCTTATCGGCTGTGTTTTTGGTGGCATCGATTATCGGAATGCCTGCGGTAGCAAAGGAATGGCAAGAAAACAAAAGTTGGAATGCTCACTTTACTGAACATAAATCACAGGGCGTAGTTGCGCTCTGGAATGAGAATAAGCAGCAAGGATTTACCAATAATCTTAAACGGGCGAACCAAGCATTTTTACCCGCATCTACCTTTAAAATTCCCAATAGCTTGATCGCCCTCGATTTGGGCGTGGTTAAGGATGAACACCAAGTCTTTAAGTGGGATGGACAGACGCGCGATATCGCCACTTGGAATCGCGATCATAATCTAATCACCGCGATGAAATATTCAGTTGTGCCTGTTTATCAAGAATTTGCCCGCCAAATTGGCGAGGCACGTATGAGCAAGATGCTACATGCTTTCGATTATGGTAATGAGGACATTTCGGGCAATGTAGACAGTTTCTGGCTCGACGGTGGTATTCGAATTTCGGCCACTGAGCAAATCAGCTTTTTAAGAAAGCTGTATCACAATAAGTTACACGTATCGGAGCGCAGCCAGCGTATCGTTAAACAAGCCATGCTGACCGAAGCCAATGGCGACTATATTATTCGGGCTAAAACGGGATACTCGACTAGAATCGAACCTAAGATTGGCTGGTGGGTCGGTTGGGTTGAACTTGATGATAATGTGTGGTTTTTTGCGATGAATATGGATATGCCCACATCGGATGGTTTAGGGCTGCGCCAAGCCATCACAAAAGAAGTGCTCAAACAGGAAAAAATTATTCCCTAGAAGTGGTTAGCGCGTATTTGTGTGAAATAGCCGTCATATAAGCTGTAAAGATATATGGACAAAATGCTGATGCTCGATGCACTTGTAGTTAATGGCTCATACTTAATCGGTTAGGCCAAATCGACTTAAGCTCCGCGCGTTAACTTTTAGCCTGAGCATTAGCATCACATTCCTAAACGTAAAAAGCCTAGCCAATTTGC
>NZ_AKZL01000044.1:0-38858 GCF_000282755.1 Shewanella sp. POL2 | reverse complement strand
AACGCCATCTATGTCGTATCGCTTGATATCCAGACCCAATAAATTATGAAACGGTACGTGCAGGTCAAACACTTCGGCAACACGTTTGAGTACTTTGGCTTGAATTGGGGTTGTCATGCTGTTCGTCCTTGTAGGCTGTAGGGCTTCTTAGAATAGGGTCTAAGCGGGCGCAATGGCATTCGACTTAGAGCAATTAATCTACCGCTAAGCCTATGCCTAATGCAACTTAAGCCGCTGTGCTGGCAAATCGTCTTCGGTGTTGTGATGAGCTGTGGAAGTAGGCTAAGCCTATCCTCTAGTTGTTGGCGTGGGCCAGTTTGGGCAAAGATGGCGCAAGACAGGAGCGATTCTGTCCTTTAGAATAGGCGCCCTTACTTTTTAGCTAGAAGATCCATGGAAACTCAGTTACTCGACATACATGATGATCCGCTGTCTCAACGCCTGGCGCAGGTGTTTGGTTACCGTGACTTTAGGGACGGTCAGCGCGAGGTTATCGAACGTGTATGCAGTGGTGAGGACTGCCTGGTGATCATGCCCACCGGCGGCGGTAAGAGTCTGTGTTACCAGTTGCCCGCACTGCTGATGCCTGGCATCACTATCGTGGTATCACCGCTGATTTCATTGATGAAAGATCAGGTCGACAGCCTGTTGCAGACGGGGGTCAATGCCGCCTATTTAAACTCATCGCAGCCGCGGGAGCAGAGTGTAGAGGTGCTTAGGCAGTTGCATCGAGGCGAGCTAAAACTGCTGTATGTGTCCCCTGAGCGGTTGCTGACGGCTGATTTTATCGAGCGCATGCAGTCACTGCCGCTGTCGATGTTTGCTATTGACGAGGCGCACTGCATCAGCCAGTGGGGACATGATTTTCGACCCGAATATGCCGCCCTTGGGCAGTTAAAGCAGCTCTTTCCCCATGTGCCAATGATGGCGCTCACCGCCACCGCGGATCAGGCGACGCGACAAAATATTTGTGAGCGCCTAGGGATTAATCCCTTTAGATTACTATCGAGTTTCGATCGGCCCAATATTCGCTATACGGTTGCCGAAAAGCTCAATGCCGCGAATCAATTACGACAGTTTTTACTGCAACAAAATGGCAGTAGCGGCATTGTCTACTGCAGCAGTCGTCGCCGTGTGGATGAAGTGGCAGAAAGGCTCACCCTGCAAGGGTTTCATGCTAAGGCTTACCATGCGGGCATGACGGCAGAAGAGCGCGGCGAAGTGCAGGATAGCTTCCTTAAAGATCAAATAGATATTGTTGTTGCGACCGTTGCCTTTGGTATGGGGATTAATAAATCGAACGTGCGCTTTGTGGTGCATTACGATATCCCTAAGAGTATCGAAGCCTATTATCAAGAAACTGGCCGAGCGGGCCGTGATGGACTCGAGGCCGAAGCCTTTATGTTGTTCGATCCCGCTGATATTGGTCGAGTGCGCCATCTTATCGAGCAATCGGAGCCAGGGCCGCAGCAGCAGGTGGATTTCCATAAACTCAATACCATGGCCGCCTTTGCCGAGGCGCAAACCTGTCGGCGCCAAGTGCTGTTGCATTACTTCGATGAAAGCGCATTAGAACCCTGTGGTAACTGTGATATTTGTCTTGACCCGCCTAAGCGTTATAACGGCACCGAAGATGCGCAGAAGGTGCTTTCTTGCATCTATCGTCTCGGGCAACGCTTTGGTATTAATCATTTGATTGAAGTGTTGCGTGGCTCCAAGGGGGCCGCGATTGTTGACCGTGGCCACGATAAGCTCAGTACATGGGGGATTGGTAAAGATAAGAGCCATGAGTATTGGCTGAGTGTTATTCGCCAACTGATCCATTTGGGTCTGGCAAGCCAAGATATTACTCGTGGCTCATCCATCACCTTAAATCCTTCAGCAAGACCGATCCTTAAGGGCGAGGTGGCGCTGATGTTGGCAGAGCCGCGCATTCAACTCACCAGCATAAAGCGTAAAACGACACAGTCGAGAGTGCCGCTTAACTATGATCGCAAGTTATTTGCCCGCCTTAAAACACTGCGCCGCACTATTGCCGAAGAGCAGGATGTGCCGCCTTATCTGGTGTTTAACGATGCTACTTTAGCGGAAATGGCGGCTATGATGCCGACAAGCCCTGGGGAAATGCTGGCAGTTAATGGCGTGGGGGAGCGTAAACTCAGTCGATTTGGCGGTGAGTTCCTCGACGAAATAGCCGCTTATTTAGCGGGGGAGTAGTCGTTTTGTGTATCGGTCACCTTGAGTTTGCTGAGTTGATTGATGTTGGCACGTTTCACTAAAGAATCCAACGTATCAAACTGTTGCATCACTGCAATCCCGATATTGACCTTGCTTGATCCTTGTGATGTTTGAATTGTGGGCGTTAATTGGTTGACGACTCGTTGTGCGCCACGGGCGGAGGTGTAAGGTAGCACTATCACAATTTCATCCATCGAATACCGTAATAGTATGTCTTGCTCACGGAGTTTATCTTGTAATTTATCGATCAAGGTTGGCAGATCGACTTGGCGAATTTGGCTAGCATTAAAAAGTAATAATGTCAGTGGATAAGCGCCCTGTTTGGCACTATGCAGGGTGAGCTCAAGCTGCTGAATAGGTGCAAGGCGCTTGGATTTGGTGTCAGGTGATGGGGCGTGTTTATTTTGCTTATCAATAAAGTACCAAATGGCGCCACCTAAGAGTGTCATGCTCACTAAAAACAAGGTGCTAAAGGCCCAATCTACATTCAGCTCATCCAGTAAGGTGGGATTGCTCTGTGGATCATCTGCGCTGAGTTGCTGTAATCCCTGCTGATTTAATCTGGCTTTAAACTGCAAAATTCGCATGTTGTTTATTGATTCGTTAGCCAGTTCTGCGGCATCGAAGCGCTTTTGTAAAAATTCGTAGGCGAGTTTGTCGTTATCTTGAGTGTGGTAATAATCACTCAATATACCATAAAACCATTTAAGATCAGTGTATTGCTTAAGCATTTCGCCTTGTTCAATGGCAGAGTGCATGAGTGTTAGCGCTGCTTCATCCCTATGTTGTGCAAATCGTACTTGAGCGAGTAAACGAGTGGAACGCATCATAGCAACCTGTTGCTTTTGCTGCTTAAAAGTGTTCATTGCAATGGAGATATACTCTTCGGCCGTATCAATTTTGCCTTTATCAAGGGAAATTGAAGCCAGAATGGCATAGCTGTAGGCGAGTTCAAGTGGGGAGCCTATTTCTGGTAGTAAAGTTTTGGCTTGTTTTTCTAGTTGATCACTGTATTCACGCTCACCATTATCTAGTGCAATCCGCGCGGCATTGCTCAGCAGTACATGCCGGACTTTTCCTTGGGCATCAGCACTTTTTAATGCCAATCTAGTGTAATACATGGCTTGGGGTAAATCTTCGGTGGCATAGAGTAAACTCCCCATCGCAGCATAGACATAACCCTCTGGCGGCCAGACCCAATTTTGCGTTTGAGTATGGATATCGGGATAGATATCAATAGCGATGCGTAAATCTTCAATTGCGGAGGAAAAATTCTCCGTATTGGTATCCAGTTGCCCTCTTAATCGGAGTGCATCGATAAGGGCTTGAGGCTGCTGGTAGCGTCTAGCAAGAGTGATTGCGGAGTCCAGTATGGGTAATGCATCTTTAATATTGTCGTAATTTAGATAGGCATCGGCCTGACAATTCAAAAAATAGGGGCGTGCTTGATCTAACTTAAGCTGTTTAGCATTGGCTTCACCCATTTGCGAAAGATTAATCGCCGCTTCATTTTCACCGAGTTGTAACAGGTTTTGACACTTCAATATACTGAGGCGAAGCTTATCAATATTGCTAGTATTATCAGTTTGTTGCTGCTTTTCTAATGCGGTAATTTGTGCCAAAGCCTTGGTTGGATACTGATAAACTTCCCATGTCAATTTATCTAACTGCTCATTAGCGCAAGCCCATAACGGCACAAGCCACAATAATAGGCTCAGCGCTAAGACGCGAAAATCCATTTTTTGCTCCATACCGTGCATTTATTCTAGTATCCGTAACTTCGGGCGAGGATTATAACGTGTCTCAGGCTATTTTTGCATAAAAAATGATTTTTTTGTTAAAAGTTTGAGGTGCAGCATTTAATTTATTTATCTTGTATTGCAAGGGATTAACAATAAAACCTTGAGACAAACATATCTGTTTCTGCCATTTTGCAGCAGATATATTAAGGAACATGAAAAAAATTGGGGTTGACACATTTAGCCAAGCAAGTTAAATATTAACCAAAGCAATATTCAATCAACAGAATAAATATTTAATTTAAATGAATAGAATTAGCGGCAAACTCGACCTCCTCCTTCTCTCTCTCGCGCCACAAACGCGGAGGTCTTAGTGTTGCTCGCTCGATAGATAGGCAAAACACTCAAAAACCCCGCACCGATGTTGCGGGGTTTTTTGTATCTGAATACAGCAAAAGTTAAATAATGAACGGTGACGTTCCATGGAGAAACCCGATGTCTAACAGAGTCATTATATTTGATACCACCTTACGTGATGGCGAGCAGGCGTTAGCGGCAAGCTTGTCGGTCAAAGAAAAGTTACAGATCGCCATGGCGTTGGAACGTCTCGGTGTCGATGTGATGGAAGTCGGTTTTCCCGTATCTTCCCCCGGTGATTTTGAGTCGGTGCAAACCATTGCTCGCACCATTAAAAATAGCCGAGTGTGCGCATTATCCCGCGCCTTGGAAAAAGATATTGATGCCGCCGCTCAGGCATTATCGGTGGCTGATCAGTTCCGCATTCATACGTTTATCTCCACCTCGACCATCCATGTTGAGAGCAAGTTAAAGCGTTCATTCGATCAAGTGTTGGAAATGGCGGTCGGTGCAGTGAAATATGCCCGTCGTTTTACCGATGATGTTGAATTTTCATGCGAAGATGCGGGGCGTACGCCGATTGATAATTTGTGCCGTATGGTGGAAGCGGCGATTCACGCGGGGGCTTGCACCATCAATATCCCAGATACTGTGGGCTACACAGTGCCAAGCGAGTTTGGCAGCATTATTCAAACTTTGTTTAATCGCGTACCGAATATCGACCAAGCCATTATTTCGGTTCACTGCCACGATGACTTAGGTCTGTCGGTCGCCAATTCGATTACTGCTGTGCAGCATGGCGCGCGCCAAATCGAATGTACCATGAATGGTATTGGTGAGCGTGCGGGTAACTGCTCTTTAGAAGAGATCGCCATGATCTTAGCGACCCGTAAGAACCTGCTAGGGTTTGAAACGGGGATTAATGCGAAGGAAATTCACCGCACCTCAAATTTAGTCAGCCAATTATGCAATATGCCGATCCAGTCGAATAAGGCGATTGTTGGCGCTAATGCCTTTACCCATTCGTCGGGGATTCACCAAGATGGCATGTTAAAAGCGCAAAACACTTATGAAATTATGACGCCAGAGAGCATCGGCCTGAATCGTAACAATCTGAATATGACCTCGCGCTCCGGCCGTCATGTGATTAAGCATCGCATGGAGGAAATGGGCTACAGCGAGCAGGATTACAACTTGGATGCCCTGTATGAACAGTTTTTAAAATTGGCGGATAAAAAGGGCCAAGTCTTCGATTATGACTTAGAAGCCTTAGCCTTCATGGAGACACAAGCCGCAGAAGATAACTTTTATCAATTACAGCAGTTAGTGGTGCAGTCCGACTCCACCGAAGGCGTAGCTACGGCCACTGTGCGCATCGATGTCGGCGGTGAGATTAAAACTGAGGCCGCCACAGGCAATGGCCCTGTTGATGCTGCCTATAACGCTATCGCCCGTGCGACGGACCGTCGTATCGATATCATCAGCTACAAATTAGGTGCGAAAGGCGTAGGGCAAAATGCCCTGGGCCAGGTCGACATTACCGCGGTGTACCATGAACAAAATTTCCACGGTGTCGGCTTAGCGACCGACGTGGTTGAGGCATCAGCCCGTGCGTTAGTGCATGTGATGAACTTGACATGCCGCGCCGATAAGGTCGCAGATTACAAACAGAATATGCATAAAAACAGAGAGCTGGGTGGCGTGTAACCCAAGCGATATCGAGCATAAAGTTTTCACATTGAAGGAGTGAGCGGGCGTATGAGTTATCAAATTGCAGTATTAGCCGGGGATGGGATTGGGCCAGAAGTGATGGCCGAGGCACGTAAGGTGTTAAAGGTGGTTGAGGCGCGTTTTGGTCTTAATATTGAATACACTGAATATGATGTCGGTGGTATCGCTATCGACAATCATGGTTGTCCATTGCCTGAAGCAACACTGAAAGGTTGTGAAGCGGCCGATGCCATTCTATTCGGTTCTGTCGGTGGTCCTAAATGGGAAAAACTACCGCCCAATGAACAGCCAGAGCGTGGTGCATTATTGCCATTACGTGGTCATTTCGAATTGTTTTGTAACCTGCGCCCGGCAAAATTGCATGATGGTTTAGAACATATGTCACCGCTGCGCAGCGATATTTCTGCTAGAGGTTTCGATGTTCTCTGCGTGCGTGAGTTAACGGGTGGGATCTACTTCGGTAAGCCTAAGGGGCGCCAAGGTGAAGGTGAGAGCGAAGAAGCCTTCGATACCATGCGTTACAGCCGCCGCGAGATTGCCCGTATTGCGCGCATTGCCTTTGAAGCCGCCCGCGGACGCCGTAAAAAAGTCACTTCGGTCGATAAGGCAAACGTCTTAGCTTGTTCGGTGCTGTGGCGCCAAGTGGTAGAAGAAGTGGCGGTGGACTTCCCCGATGTTGAACTGGAACACATCTATATCGATAACGCGACTATGCAGTTGCTACGCCGCCCCGATGAGTTTGACGTGATGCTGTGCTCTAACTTGTTTGGTGACATTCTATCGGACGAAATCGCCATGCTGACTGGCTCCATGGGCTTGTTGTCTTCAGCGAGCATGAATAGCACTGGCTTTGGTTTGTTTGAACCCGCTGGTGGTAGTGCGCCGGATATCGCCGGTAAGGGCATCGCTAACCCGATTGCACAAATTCTGTCGGCCGCGCTGATGCTGCGTCACAGCTTAAAGCAAGAAGAAGCGGCAAGCGCGATTGAACGTGCCGTGAGTAAGGCGCTCAATTCTGGCTATTTAACCGGTGAGCTATTAAGTAGTGACCAACGCCATAAGGCCAAATCGACAGTCGAAATGGGCGACTTTATCGCCGATGCAGTTAAGGCAGGTGTGTAATGACTAATCCTTCAATATCAAGCGTTCCGAAAACCCTGTATCAAAAGGTGTGGGATGCCCATGTAGTGGCAACCCCAGAGGGCGAAGCACCAATCATTTATGTCGACAGACATTTAGTCCATGAGGTGACATCGCCTCAAGCCTTTAGTGGCTTAAAAGTGGCTGGGCGTAAGTTACGCGCCCCAGAGAAAACTTTCGCGACCATGGATCACAACACTTCGACACGCAGTGCCAGTCTAGATGCTTTAAGCCCTATGGCGCGCACTCAGGTTGAGACCTTGGCACAAAACTGTAAAGACTTCGGCGTGCGCTTATATGACATTCACCATCCGAATCAAGGCATTGTGCATGTGATGGGGCCTGAGCTTGGCATTACCTTACCCGGCACAGTGATTGTCTGTGGTGATTCTCACACCGCGACCCACGGCGCCTTTGGCGCTCTGGCCTTCGGTATTGGCACATCTGAGGTTGAGCATGTATTGGCGACCCAAACCCTGCGCCAATTAAAAGCCAAGACCATGAAAATCGAAGTCCGTGGTCAGGTCACCGATGGTGTCACTGCTAAAGATATCGTACTTGCGATTATCGGTAAGATTGGTATGGATGGCGGTACTGGCTATGTGGTTGAGTTTTGTGGTGAGGCCATTGAAGCCCTGTCGATGGAAGGGCGCATGACAGTCTGCAATATGGCGATTGAAATGGGCGCTAAGGCTGGCATGGTCGCGCCGGACCAAACCACTTTCGATTACCTAGAAGGTCGTGAGTTTGCGCCAAAGGGCGAAGATTGGGCACAAGCCGTCGCCGCCTGGAAGGCGCTGAAAACCGATGTTGGCGCTGAATTTGATGCCACTGTCGTGTTAGATGCGGCCGATATCGCGCCGCAATTGACTTGGGGTACTAACCCTGGGCAAGTGGTTGCCATCGATGCGCCCGTGCCTAATCCTGCTGATGAGACCAATCCAACGATTCGTTCTAGTATGGAAAAAGCTTTGGAATATATTGGATTAACTCCTGGTACGCCAATGACGGATGTGACGATCAATAAGGTCTTTATCGGCTCTTGCACTAACTCGCGGATTGAAGATTTACGCAGTGCGGCGAAACAGGCGCAAGGGCGCAAAGTGGCTGCGGGCGTTACGGCAATCGTAGTGCCGGGTTCTGGCCAAGTGAAAGCACAGGCCGAGGCCGAAGGGTTAGATAAAATCTTTATTGATGCCGGATTCGAATGGCGTTTACCGGGCTGCTCTATGTGTTTAGCGATGAACGATGACAGATTAGAAGCGGGTGATCGCTGCGCCTCGACTAGCAACCGTAACTTCGAAGGGCGCCAAGGCCGTGGTAGTCGCACGCACTTGGTGAGTCCGGCGATGGCTGCTGCAGCGGCGATTGCTGGGCATTTTGTCGATATCCGTAAACCTTACTAACCGTCATCCCAAGAGGAGAAGTTAATGCAACCTTTTACTTGCCATACCGGGCTTGCGGTCATGATCGACAGCGCCAATATCGATACCGATCAAATTATCCCGAAGCAATTTTTATCTAAGGTGACGCGGGATGGATTCGGTGTGCACTTATTCCACGACTGGCGTTATCTCGATGATGCCGGGGATGTGCCTAACCCTGATTTCACTCTAAACAAGCCTCGCTATAGCGGTGCGTCGATTCTGCTGGCACAGGAAAACTTTGGCTGTGGTTCTAGCCGTGAACACGCCCCATGGGCATTAGCGGATTTTGGCCTGCGCGCCATTATCGCCCCCAGTTTTGCCGATATTTTTTATGGAAACTCCATCAATAACGGTTTGTTGCCGGTGAAGCTGAGCGCGAATGAAGTGCGTCAGTTAATGGATGAGGTGGCGAGCGAAGAAGGCGCACAAATCACCGTCGACTTAACCACTTGTAAGGTGACATCGCCTTCGGGGGCTGAGTTTAGCTTTACACTGGCCGAGTCGGCGCGACATAAATTGCTGAATGGATTAGATGCCATTGGATTGACCTTGTCCCACGGAATGCAGATCAGCGAATACGAATCACAAATCCCAAGTTGGCGATGTTAAGCATTCAGCGAACACTTGTACCTTAATAGAAGTTAATCTTAAACGCCTAGTTCGAAAACTAGGCGTTTTTGTTATTTCTGCTTAAGCGGCTAAATGTAATTTATTGTATTTATTATTTTAAAATGAATGGCGGTTTTCCTGTATGGTAAGGAAAATGATTGCTAGTGATTTGTGCTGAATTTTTATGAACAAAACGGCTTACAAGTGTTTAGGAGTTTTATGTTGTTTAATGTGTTGTTTTTAAATTAATTTAACTCTTGTGGTGCTTGCCTTGAAAATGCTTTCAGCAAATCTTCCTTTGGAAATGCACTGATTATTCTTGTTTTAAAAGTGATTTATCTCACTAAAAATATTGATTAGATTGTTTTGGCTAGTTTTTTTATCTGTTTTATTCTCGCTTGTTGCAAACATCTTCTGCATCAGTAAACTGCCGAGCATTCAATATGGAGTGTTTGCTCTATTTTGTGTGAGCGCCATTGTGATCCCGTGAATGGCACAAGATAACAATAATATTTTTCGAGAATAATGATGCAAAAACGTCTTCTGACTTTGGCTGTGACTGCGGCCCTATTAAGTACAACGACTCAAGTCCATGCCGCAGGTTTTCAACTTGCCGAATACTCAGCAACTGGCCTAGGCCGTGCCTTCGCCGGTGAAGCTGCGATGGCGGATAATGCTTCGGCACAAGCGCGCAACCCTGCGATGCTGACCTATTTAGAAGGTCGCCAGTTATCTGCTGGTGGTATCTATGTGATGCCAAATGTGGATGTAAAAGGTGATGTAAGCCTAAGCTCGCCTCTGCTTGGTCCTAATCCAATCGTGATGAACGGTGATGCTATCGACGTAGCCGATGACGCTTTGGTACCTAACTTCTATTATTCCAATCAGTTAAATGACCAATGGACTTGGGGTCTAGCGGTAAACTCTAACTATGGTCTCGCCACTGAATTGCCAGCGACCCATGCTGCGGCCATTTTTGGTAACAAGACATCAGTAACGACCGTTGAGTTTAATCCAAACATTGCGTACCGCATCAATGATGCCGTCAGTGTTGGTGGTGGTGTGCGTATCGTTTATGGCGAAGGTGAAATCGGTGCTTCGTTACCGGGCTGGGTGGATAAAATTAAACCCGGTTTACCTCCACAAGTAGCTGGTATGCTGCCTCCTGGTGGCACTGAACTCAAAAGCATGAAGGGTGATGACATTGGCTACGGTTGGCAACTCGGTGCTAGCTGGCAAATTAACCCTGCCCATCGTTTAGGTTTGGCTTACCACAGTGGCGTGCAGCTTGATCTAGATGGTCATGCTTCAGGAGTGATTTACGATGGTGGTCAAAATCTGTCAATCGAAGGTTATTTACCCCTTGAGTTACCTGCGTTTGCCGAACTGTCGTCCTATCACCAATTAACGGATAACTGGGCGATGCACGCCAGTGTTAACTGGACCGATTGGAGTGTATTCGATCAGTTAGTGGCGTACTTCCCTGGCGAAGTAAAACCAAAGGGTGGTTTAGAGTCTGACTTAGTGAAAGAAGAGCACTTTGAAGATAACTGGCGTTTTGCTTTAGGTACGACTTACCAAGTGAGCAATGATTGGTTAGTTCGAGCTGGTGTTGCCTTAGATAAAACCGCCGCAAATGATGAGTGGCGCACGACAACTATCCCTGACTCAGACCGTCTGTGGTTCTCTGTTGGTGCGGGCTATCAGGCGACTAAAAACCTGAATGTTGATTTTGCACTGACCTATATCCGTGCCACGGGTGATGCGCCAATTAACGAGCAGCAAAATCTGTTAAACCTAGCGACTGTTAACTTTAACGGTGAAGCGAGCGGTAATGTTTGGTTAGCTGGTATCCAAATGAGCTACAAGATGTAATATCAAGTTTGATTAAAAAATCCCTGAATTTTCAGGGCTTTTTTGTCTGACGCTGAGCTGTTATTCCGGATCCTTAGGCTCGTGGGTGCGGTGAATGCCTAAACTGCCGAGTACATATTTTTCATAAATAGGTTCGCTAGTACCATTGCGGACTTTGTAGAGAAAGTATTTCTCAAAGGCAATTTTGGCCACATGTACCCATTTACCCATAGATGTCCAGTTAGCATTGCGGGGAGGATTTTGGGGGAGAGCCACAAAGGCGGCACCCTTATCTCCCATGTCGGCCAAACAAATAGCATTAAGTGTTGGATGGGTCTTGGGAGGCTCGCCTTTTAAACTGGAAAGAATATTATCCACAATGGCAGTGGTCATAGATTCAATCATAAAACCCGTTTTAGGTACGCCAATGGGTACGGGAGTTTTTTCCAATGGTGGGAGTGCTACGCACACGCCGGCGGCATAGATTTCTGGATAACGTGGTGAGCGCTGGAACGTGTCGGTGAGAACAAAGCCTTTCTCGTTACATAGCTCAGGTACCGATGCAATGGCTGCACTGCCCTTGAAGGGCGGTAAAAACATCGCCAAGGAGAAGGGTAAGGTATGTTGGAATTCTACTTCGCCCTTTCGATCCAATTCGTCAACATAAGCCATACCTGATTCAAAGTGGGTTGTTTTAGCATTGCAAATCCACTTGATGCTACGTTCTCTAAATTCATGTTCCATAAGTGACTTAGAGTCCCCAACGCCACCGAGCCCCATATGACCCACATAGGGCTCACTGGTCACAAAGGTAATAGGGATATGCTGACGAACTTTATGTTTACGTAATAAGCTTTCTAGGGATAACACATACTCATAGGCTGGACCAAAACAACTTGCCCCTTGCAATGCGCCTACTACCACTGGGCCGGGTTTTGCGAGCAGTTGTTGAAAGCATTCATAGGCTTTTTCGGCGTGATCAATGGTACAAATAGATTGAGTAAACCCTTCAGGGCCCGAACCTGGGACGTTTTCAAAGGCGAGTTTTGGGCCAGTACAGATGACTAAGTAATCGTAATTATCTGTTGTACCATCCCCTAAGGTGAGTTGCCTATTCATGGGATCTATATGAGTCACCCCTTCACCGGAATAACTAATCTTACGTTTAGCTAAGTAGGTTCCAATTGGAAGACTGATGTCTTCGCGCTTACGTTCACCGAGTGCTACCCAAGGATTTGAGGGAACAAATTGGAAGTCAGCCCCTTCACTGATCACACCTATTTCACAATCGGAAGGCAGTCGCTGTTTGAGTTCAAATGCTGCCGATACGCCACCTAGTCCCGCCCCAATTACAATGACTCTTTTCATTATCTACTCCTCCGAATGGATATTGTTAACAAAGAACCTGCCTTGGTCTTTGTATAATCTAAATTTTATCAATTAGATTTTTCTAATTATATAAAGCGTAGAAGGTATTTGTTTATTTGCAAAGCGAGTTGGGCGCATTGATGCTTTAGGGGCATTTTGGCTGCAATTAAGCGGGCGTATGCACTTGTGCTGTCCTTATTCTAGATAAACGGATAATAGTGCTGCCCTAGCAAACAGTATGTCATCGGACACGCTACACACCTGAGTATCTTCTTAATGATTTATTTGATTTTATTCACTGTTTCGGCCGATGCTGGTCAAAGACAGCCATTAAGAATATATTCACCCCAAGGGAATTTTGTGGCGATAATGTTGACCATAAAATCTCAATGGCGTTGATTTGGCTTGAAGAAAGGAAAGAGTGTGCAGAAAAAATATGTAGTGGCGTTAGATCAAGGCACAACCAGCTCAAGAGCGATTGTGTTTGACCACGATGCCAATATTGTCAGTGTTTCACAGCGGGAGTTTACTCAGCTTTATCCTAATCCCGGCTGGGTTGAACACGATCCAATGGAGATTTGGGCAAGCCAAAGTTCAGTGCTTATTGAGTCGTTGGCTCGAGCGGGGATTCACAGCGATGAAGTGGCGGCGATTGGTATTACCAATCAGCGGGAAACCACCGTTGTTTGGGAAAAGGCCACAGGCAAACCGGTTTACAATGCCATTGTGTGGCAGTGTCGCCGCAGCGCTGAGATCTGTGAGCAACTGAAAGCGCACGGCTTAGAAGATTATGTGCGTGAGAATACCGGCCTTTTACTCGATCCTTATTTTTCAGGCACTAAGATCAAATGGATCTTAGATAATGTGCCGGATGCACGTGCGAAGGCCAAACGAGGTGAACTGTTATTTGGTACGGTTGACACTTGGTTACTGTGGAAACTCACGGAAGGCAAAGTGCATGTGACCGATCCCACCAACGCCGCTCGCACGTTGCTGTTTAATATCCATAGCTTGAGTTGGGATAGTAAGCTGCTTGAGGCGCTCGATATTCCTGCTGCCATGTTGCCCGAAGTAAAACCTTCCTGCAGTGTCTATGGCACAACCCGTATTGCCGGTGAGGGCAGTGAAATTCCACTCGCTGGGATTGCGGGCGATCAACAGGCGGCGCTCTTTGGCCAGCTCTGTGTTGAGCCGGGAATGGCCAAAAACACTTATGGTACAGGCTGCTTTTTGCTGATGAACACAGGTAACAAAGCCGTGCGTTCATCCCATGGTTTATTAACCACAGTGGCGGTAGGTGCGCAAGGTGAAGTGAACTACGCCCTCGAAGGCTCAGTATTTATGGGCGGTGCGACTATTCAATGGTTGCGGGATGAGCTGGGACTTATTCGCGACGCCAGCGATACCGAATATTTTGCCTCTAAAGTGGCGGATACTAATGGGGTGTATTTAGTCCCCGCTTTTGTGGGGCTCGGCGCACCCTATTGGGACCCCAATGCCCGTGGTGCATTGTTTGGGTTAACGCGCGGTGCTAACCGTAATCATATTATCCGCGCGGCATTAGAGTCGATTGCCTACCAGAGCAAGGATTTGCTCGATGCCATGATCAAAGACAGTGGCGTCAGTCTAAAGCGTTTGAAAGTGGATGGTGGCGCGGTCGCAAATGACTTTTTAATGCAATTTCAAGCAGATATTACCGATGTTGAAGTGTTACGGCCGAGTGTTTGCGAAACGACCGCTTTGGGTGCGGCATTCTTAGCTGGGCTGGCCGTTGGATTTTGGCACTCGGTAACTGAGCTGGAGCATAAGGCCTGTATCGATAAACACTTCAAACCGAATATTGATGCGAGTAAAAGGGAGCGGTTATACGCTGGTTGGCAAGATGCGGTGGCAAGAACGCGTTCTTAGTTTCGTTTAGGCTTGAAACACATAAGGCGCACCCTGAGGTTGCGCCTTATTTATTTAACGGCCAGCACGTTAAACTTCGATATCGATAATATGTTTGTTAGCTGGCTGCGCTGTGTCAGCGGTATCGTCAGTGACTTCAAGTACTTTTCCTTCTTTTAAATCTTGTTTGTCCGCTGCGCGGCGTTTTTTATTGCGACTGGCATTATCCTGTTTACGTCTTTCCCTGACTTTCGCATCTAGGGTGGGTGGCAATTGCGACTGCGGCGTTTCATGGCTATCGGGCGCATTGGCGGTGGCACTGCTCACCTGATCAACGATCCGCTTTGGGGTTAATACGGGTTTTACTGGCTGAGCTAGCATAGCGTAAAGACTGTCCAATCCACTCATAGCGCCTCCTTGGTTTATGACCACTTAACCCTTTATCGGCAGGGGCTGCTCAATATTTAGACTATACGCCGATTGAAGCCTATGCGCGACACTCTACTGGCACTCTGACTTTGGCCAATATCTGTGTTGCGCCTTAGTGACGAGTGCAAGTTTGCTAGAGCTGGCCTTGTGTTGGCAGCTTAGGCGAATGCCCTGCTCAAGCTCTGCTGTGGTGAGTTTATCCAGATCATAATCATTGGGACTGGGCGCCTGCTCGACAAACCTTAGTTTACACAGGCCGCAGCGTCCGCCACCACCACATTGGGTTCTTAGCCTTTCACTCCCTCGATTAATGCTTTCTAAATAAGTGCCATTGAGCTCGGTAAATTTGGCAAGAGGCTGATTGTCCTGAGTATAAAGCGCCAGTTTTCCTGTTGCGGCCTTACGTCTAAAGAAAGGGAGTGATAACTGACTTTGATGGAATTTATGCCCAAGAATGTAGATACCCGTAAGACCTAATAACAGCGCGGCAATGCTGACGAGTTGTACCAATAAGTGGTTAAAACCAATGCCATTATCGGGAGCATAATCCATAAAATGCAGCATAAAGAGCAGATCTTTAAGATCCGATTGGCGATTTTGGTGGGCAAGAATCAGGCCCGAGGCTGTGTCGATATAAATCCGAGTGCCGACTTCGTCCGAGGCTGTCAGTACTGCAATTGGG
Source organism: Shewanella sp. POL2 (assembly GCF_000282755.1). Classification (NCBI taxonomy): domain Bacteria; kingdom Pseudomonadati; phylum Pseudomonadota; class Gammaproteobacteria; order Alteromonadales; family Shewanellaceae; genus Shewanella; species Shewanella sp. POL2. The sequence goes on along the minus strand of NZ_AKZL01000044.1, from coordinate 23,397 downwards.
CCACTGGCGTCGAATGGCGTTTCATGGGTGAGGATTTGCGGTGCGCTGAGTTCACCAGGGCCTGAGTAACTCTGTTTGGCAATAGCGAGTATATCGGCATCGTTCAAGGATAGCGGTTGGAGTGAGTCCGCCCAAAACCAGCGGTTTTGCTGAGTTGTTGTGAGGGCATACACTGCGCGGCTAAGTACTGAAGTCAACTTAAGCTCGATAATGCCTTCTGCTTGGTATTGTTGCAGTAGATTAGCCGTGGGGGCGAGTGCAGTAGTGGGACTCGCTGTTTGATGCGTGGTGCGATATGGGTTCGCATCGAAAAAACGCTCGTCAATCAGGTTAAAGGCCAGCCCTGTTACGATCCAAATCAACAGTTGTAGGCCAACAATAAGTGATAGCCATTTGTGTAGAGTTTGCATCACTAAACTGATATGGCGTTTACTCTCAGCATTCCGTTTGTTTGAGAAGCTCATTTTGGCTCCTCTTGGGAGTTAGTATTGCGAAAACTGATATAGCTCAACGCCATACCAAAGAGTGCGGTCAATAGGGCGAGTGTACTCATTACCGTGAGTAACGGGTTCTGCACATTCTCCCGAGTCTTGTAGTCCATAATGTGCAGCATCCACATTATATCGAACAGCCGCCAGTAATTATGTCGAGCGCTGACCAATTGTCCTGTGACCGCGGAGATATAGAGTGTCGAGTTCATTGCATCGTCCAACTCCAACTGCCATACAGGTAATGCGCGGAGGGAGATTTCATTCGGTGCTGTTTGCTGGTGGAGTGTTGAATGGATGATCTTAGCCTTGCCCGTATATAGTTGCAGAGCGGTGTCGAGTGCTTGTTGTTGATTTAATAGAGGTAATAATTCTCCCGTCACAGTGCTAAAACGCTGTAATTTCCCCGCTATTTTGGCGCTATAAAAGAGTGTGCTTTGGTGAGCATATAAATTGATTTCTGTTGCATCTGGGTGAGTTTTGATGAAATCCGTCAAGCTATAAGCGGGAGCTTCTACATGGAAAATTGCGGTATTGTTCTTGTTTGCCAGAGGTTTGCCACGGATAAACTCGATATCCATCCATACCATATAAGCACCTGTTGCAATCCATATTAACAATTGAAAGGCGGCGAGGAGTGCAAACCATTTGTGGTAGGTGCGGATCTGAGTTGCGGTCATAGGCGATTTATTTTGAGTTAATCCCATGGGAGTTTTGATCTTCCTCGCAATCGTGAAATAAAAATACTCACCTAATTGCAGAATAAATCTACAACCAAAAATAAAATTTCAGCTATTTATGCTGAAATTTTACACTTCACGGGATCACAAAAAGGTTAATTTTAGGTTTGTTTTGTTACGCGTTGTGAGTCTAGCGTGATTTACCTATGAGGAAAATCCCACATTTACCGAAATTTTGTGGCAGAAATTTCATTGCAACTGCCTGAAAGCAAAAGGCTGCTGTTTTTTTGTCCGCTTTTTATTTCTATGGTTTCCACCGTTTAGCTGATTTTAAGCTACTCATTTTATCAAAACATTGTCGCTAAGTTATGGGGTCAACATGCTGCTAACCCGCTTGCCGACTGGCTTTATAAAAGGATCCCATCCCTTGACAATGCTTGTCGACTATCCCTAAACTTAGCATTTGTGGGAAATAGTGGATATTTGTGGATCAAAAAGCAAAGGATAGGATGAATTAGCGTGTTTCGTGGAGCCAGTGCTATCAACTTAGATACAAAGGGACGGATCGCTATTCCAGTGCGATACCGCGAACCTTTGCAACTAGAGCACCAGGGCCGCATCGTCATCACAGTCGATATTCAATCTGCGTGTTTGCTCCTTTATCCCCTCCACGAATGGGAGTTGATTGAAGCTAAGTTGCTCAAGCTTTCGGATACAGATAAAACCCAACGATCCCTTAAGCGCATGTTGCTGGGCTATGCCCATGAGGTGGAGCTCGATAGCAACGGACGCATATTACTGCCACCACCGCTAAGGCAGTATGCCAATTTAGATAAGCGCATCATGCTGGTGGGACAGTTAAACAAATTTGAGCTGTGGGATGAGCAAGCTTGGCTGCAGCAAATTGATGAGTGTCAGGAAACGATTCGAAGCGAGGAGCTTGCTAATAACGAGCGTCTGGCGGATTTTTCACTCTAACGAGTCGCATAATTAAATAAGAAGAAATTAATGAGTCAAGAATTTGCCCATTTATCCGTTTTGCTCGAAGAAACGGTTGGCGGTTTAAACATTAAAGACGATGGCATCTATATTGATGGCACGTTTGGCCGCGGTGGTCATTCAAGACAAGTATTGCAAAGACTGGGTGAAAACGGACGCCTGATTGCGATCGACCGCGATCCTCAGGCTATTGAAGCTGCTAAACAATTTGCCGATGATCCCCGTTTTCAAATCGTACACGGTGGCTTTGGTCAGTTAGCCGATTACGTCGAAGAGCTTGGTCTGGTTGGCAAGATTGATGGTGTGTTACTCGACTTAGGTGTGTCCTCACCGCAGCTCGATGATGCGGAACGTGGTTTTAGCTTTTTGCGTGATGGTCCACTCGACATGCGCATGGACAATAGCCAAGGTGAAACCGCTGCCCAGTGGTTAGCCCGTGCTGAAATTGAAGATATGGCATGGGTATTCAAAACCTATGGCGAAGAGAAAAATGCTCGTCATATTGCCCGTTGCATTGCTGCCGACCGCGATAAAACCCCGTTTTTACGTACCAAAGATTTAGCCGATTTAATTGCGCGGATCACCAAAAATAAAGAGCGTAATAAACACCCTGCCACCCGCGTGTTTCAGGCAATACGTATCTATATCAATAGTGAGTTAGATCAAATTGATCAAGCACTTGAAGGTGCATTAACCGTGCTTGCTCCGCAGGGCCGCTTATCGATTATCAGCTTTCACTCCTTAGAAGACCGCATAGTGAAGCGATTTATCCGCCGCCACAGTCAAGGTGAGAGTGTGCCTCATGGTTTACCCATCACTGAAGATCAGATTAATAAGTCGCGTAAACTACGCGCCATTGGCAAGGCGATTATGCCATCCGATGAGGAAATTGAACGCAATGCAAGAGCCCGTAGTTCGGTATTACGCATTGCCGAGCGACTAGATTACTAGAGGGCAAGTAAATGAGTAAGCCCTCATTGAGTCTACCACAGGTTGTATTACACGACCTTTGGCAACACAAATGGATTTTGTTACTTGCCCTGCTCGTGCTCAGTAATGCAGTGGCTGTGGTGTATACCAGCCATGTGAGTCGCAAACTCACTACTGAATGGGATCTGCTATTGCAGGAGCGTGACAGGTTAGATATCGAGTGGCGCAATTTATTATTGGAAGAGCAATCCCAAACGGAGCATAGCCGAATTACGCGGATTGCATCGAAGGATCTCAACATGAGTCGCCCATTACCCAGCGAAGAAGTTGTGGTAAAGGTGCCGTGAACATAGGGAAGATATGATTAGGCAAGCAAAAACCAAGCAGGCAAGCAAAAAGCAAAAGCCACAACTGATCCATTGGCGGTTATACGTCGTGGTTGGTTTTGTATTTGCGATGTTTTCAAGCCTGGTGGGTCGTGCTGCTTATATCCAAATTATTGAGCCTGATAAGCTTCGCCATGAGAGCGATATGCGTACGTTACGTACTACCAGTCGTGAGGTACAGCGTGGCTTAATTACTGACCGCAATGGGGATATGCTGGCGGTGAGTGTGCCAGTGCGTGCAGTGTGGGCAGATCCAAAGCAAGTTAACGATAGCAATGGCTTTACAGATATGCGCCGTTGGCAAGCACTGGCTGACGTGTTACACGAACCCGTTGAAGACGTACTCGATAAAGTCCGTAGCAATCCAACTAAACGTTTTACCTACCTTAAGCGTCAAGTGACTCCCGCGGTGGCTGATTACATCACTCAGCTTAAATTGCCTGGGGTATTTTTAAAGTCTGAGTCTCGCCGTTACTATCCCGGTGGAGAGATAACTGCCCAGCTTATTGGTATCACTAATATCGATGATGTTGGTATTGAAGGCGTTGAAAATGCCTATAACAGTTGGCTTACTGGTACGCCATCCAAACAAAAAGTACGTAAGTCACGTGATGGTCATGTGGTTGAGCGCCTCGATATCGTCCAAGAAGGCGAAAGCCCAAATGATCTTGTCCTGAGTATCGACCATAGGATCCAGCAGCTTGCCTATCGCGAGTTAAAGCGCACCACAGAGATGAACCAAGCGACGTCAGGGTCGATTGTGGTACTTGATATCCACACGGGTGAAGTGTTAGCGATGGCGAATACGCCCTCCTTCAACCCTAATTCCCGTGATAATTTTCAAACCTTCAGAATGCGTAACCGCGCGATGACGGACACCTTCGAGCCCGGCTCGACCATTAAACCCTTTGTGGTTGCGGCGGCGTTAGAAGCGGGCACCGTTAAATCCACCGATGTGATCCCAACCTCTCCAGGTTGGATGCGTTTAGGTGGACGCCAAGTGCGTGATGCATCTAACTACGGTGATATGACGCTAGCGCGTATTTTGGCCAAATCCAGTAACGTGGGCATTAGTAAATTAGCCCTGTCGATTCCTGTACAGCAGTTACTCGGCACTTATCAATCCATGGGATTAGGTAGTTTTTCAGGGATTAACTTAACGGGAGAAAGCGCAGGCCTTATCCAAGATCGCCACCGTTGGTCTGACTTTGAGCGTGCCACGTTATCCTTTGGTTACGGCTTAACCGCGACGACGCTGCAATTAGCGCGGATGTACGCGACTTTAGGCAATGGCGGCACTTTATATCCAGTATCGATTTTAAAACTTAAAAAGCCGCCCGAAGGTGAACGGGTGATTTCAGAAGAAGTGGCTAGAGACGTGCTGCAAATGATGGTGGGTGTCACCGAAAAAGGTGGTACAGGTACACTTGCGCATATCGATGGTTATCCCGTCGCAGGTAAGTCGGGCACCAGCCGTAAGGCGGTAGCCGGTGGTTATGGTGATGATTATGTTGCGTTATTTGCTGGCGTTGCGCCGGTGAATAATCCCAAACTCGCTATCGTCGTTGTGGTCAATGAACCTAAGGGCGATCTCTATTATGGTGGTTCAGTGGCAGGGCCTGCTTTCGCTAAGGTGATGTCAGGCGCACTGCAAATGTTAAATGTTGAACCCATTTCCGATAAAGAACAGGTGCAATTGGCGGGTCTCGCCGGGAGAACTGAATGATGTTATTAAGGGATCTACTCGCCCCTTGGTTCCCCTACGCGGGTGAACAAACCTTCCAAGATTTGACTCTAGATAGCCGCGCAATACGTCGCGGCGATGTGTTTTTAGCGCTGCCTGGACACAAGGTCGATGGTCGTCAGTTTATCGATAAGGCCTTAGCCCAAGGTGCGGCGGCGGTGTTAGTGCATACGGATAATCCCCAAGAGCAGGGCAAAGTTATTGCGGCTGAGCAAGGCGTGCAGATTTACTTCTACGACTTAGCGAAGCACGTTTCAGCGGTGGCTGCGGTGCGTTATCCCGTTGTTCAAGGTCAATCTATGGCCATTGTGGGTATTACAGGGACTAATGGCAAAACTTCGACAAGCCAATTGTGCGCGCAATTAGTGACCCTGCTTGAGGGTAAAGCGGCGGTGATGGGCACGCTCGGCAATGGCCTGTGGGGCGAGTTAGTCGATAGCGGCAATACCACTGCCGATGCCATTACCTTAATGCGCCAACTGCATGAATTTGCAGATAAAGGTGTAAATACCTGTGCGATGGAAGTCTCGAGCCATGGTTTAGTCCAAGGGCGAGTCGATGCCGTGCCCTTCGATGTGGCGGTATTTACTAACTTAACCCGTGATCACTTGGACTACCACGGCGATATGGAAAACTATGCCGCGGCCAAGCAAATGCTGTTTCGCTTCGACTCTCTGCGCCACGGCCTACTGAATCTCGATGATCCCGTGGGCGTCGCTTGGTTATCCGAGCTGGCAAACGTTCCTGCGAAGATGTGGGGCTTTAGCATTGAAGCGCATACCAATGCGACGTTTTACACTAAGAATGCCCAATTTAACGACCAAGGTGTGCAGGCGACCTTAGTCTGGCCCGAGGGCGAAATCGATATTCGTTCGCCGTTATTAGGCGCTTTTAACCTCTCGAATTTACTCGCTGCACTATCAGCACTGTATTTACAGGGAATGGATATACGTGTATTAGCTGCCAAAGTGCCTTACTTAGTGCCCGTTGCTGGCCGTATGGAACGTTTTACCACCGCGGACAACATCACCTTAGTCGTCGATTATGCCCACACCCCCGATGCGATTGAACAGGCACTTAATGCCCTGCGTCGTCACTGTGCAAGGGAGCTTTGGTGCGTGTTTGGCTGTGGTGGCGACCGTGATAAGGGTAAGCGGCCATTAATGGGACGTGCGGCGGAGCAATTTGCCGATCGCATTATGGTGACTAGCGATAATGCCCGCAGCGAAGATCCTAACCAAATTATTACCGATATTATCCAAGGGCTGACTCACCCAGAGCGAGCGCTGACCGAGGTTGACCGTGTGGCTGCGATTAAACAAGTCGTCGTACAGGCTAAATCTGGGGATGTGATTTTGCTTGCGGGCAAAGGCCATGAAACTTACCAAGAGGCGGCAGGTGTGCGTCATGACTATGATGAACGCGCCCTGGCACGTCAGTTATCGGAGCAACGCTAATGATCCCAATTTCCCTCGGGGCACTGAGCCAATACTTAGGTGCGCATCGAGTCGGTGACGATGTCACCATCCAAGCATTAAGCAGCGATAGCCGTAAAATCGGCCCCGCGACCCTTTTCGTCGCCTTAAAGGGTGAGCGGTTTGATGGCCATGATTTTGCGGCCACGGCACTTGAAAATGGCGCCATTGCATTACTGGTTGAACGTGAATTGGCCTTTGATATTCCGCAGCTAATTGTTGCCGATTGCCAAAAGGCCATGGGCGCGATTGGCGCCTATGTCCGCGACCAAGTGAATCCTATTTGTGTGGCATTAACTGGCTCTAACGGCAAAACCAGCGTGAAAGAGATGATTGCCACTATTTTGTCGGCTAAGCATCAAGTACTTTACACCGCGGGTAATTTTAATAATGAAATCGGCGTACCTTTAACCCTACTGCGCTTAACCCCCGAAGATAAGTATGGGGTATTTGAGTTAGGGGCTAACCATAAAGGCGAGATTGATTACACCTCTGCTTTGGTCCGTCCGCATGTGGCGTTAGTCAATAACGTCGGCAGTGCCCACTTAGAAGGCTTTGGTTCACAGGCTGGCGTTGCCCAGGCGAAATCGGAAATTTATAACCATCTACAACAAGGCGGCACTGCGATTATTAATGCCGACGACGCCTTTGCTGATGTGATGCGTGTTAAAGCCAAGCATTATAAGCAATTGAGCTTCTCCCAGCAGGAAGGCGCGGCGAAACGCCAAATCGATGTGATTGCCACTGGCCATAAAGCCAATAGCGATGGTTGTTACCGCTTTATTCTTAATTATGCGGGTGAGTCCTGCGAAGTGACCTTACCTTTAGCGGGACGTCATCAAGTCAGCAACGCCTTAGCTGCTGCAAGTGTTTGTATCGCATTAGGATTAACTCTAAAAGAGATCGCCGAAGGCTTAAGCAAACTGATCCCTGTGAAGGGACGTATGCAGCCGACTCAATTAGGCAGAGTCCGTTTAATCGATGATAGCTATAACGCTAACCCTGTATCCGTGGGGGCGGCTATCGCTTGGTTAAAGGAAATTTCTGAAAATCGTTGTTTGGTACTGGGAGATTTGGGCGAATTAGGCGACAATGCGCCCCTTTTACACGCTGAACTGGGACAACTGGCAAAGCAACAGGGGATCGATGCCCTGTTCTGTACTGGCACCTTGACTCAGCATACTAGCCAAGCTTTCGGGGCGGAGCACCATGACAGCGTGGCGACGTTAGTAGAAAAACTCATAAAACACATCAACCAGTTGCCGGGACAGGTGACGGTTTTAGTTAAAGGTTCACGAAGTGCCGCAATGGAGCGGGTCGTGGATGGCCTAACAGTAGCCTTCGGGCGTGGGGAGTTAGTGTAGATGCTGGTGTATCTGGCCGAGTATTTAACCCGTTTTCACACTGGGTTTAACGTATTTTCCTATGTGACGTTTCGAGCCATTTTGGGCTTGTTAACCGCATTAGTATTTAGTTTATGGTGGGGTCCTAAACTTATCGAGCGCTTACAGTTGATGCAAATTGGTCAAGTGGTGCGTAATGATGGGCCTGAGTCGCATTTCAGTAAGCGCGGAACGCCCACTATGGGTGGTTTACTGATCCTTGCGGCCATCTTTATCAGTGTGCTGTTATGGGGCGATCTTGGTAGCCGTTATGTGTGGGTGATGCTGTTTGTTTTAGGCAGCTTCGGCATGATTGGCTTTATTGATGATTACCGCAAAGTGGTACGTAAAGATACTAAGGGATTAATTGCGCGCTGGAAGTATATTCTGCAATCCTTAGCGGCGTTGATCATTGCTTTCTTCCTCTACACCACAGCGTCTAACCCGGGTGAAACCCAGTTAGTCGTGCCCTTCTTTAAAGATGTGATGCCGCAACTGGGCGCTGTGTTTATCGTATTGGCCTACTTTACTATCGTGGGTTCAAGCAACGCAGTGAACTTAACCGACGGTCTCGATGGTTTGGCGATTATGCCAACTGTGATGGTGGCCGCAGCATTCGCGCTGATAGCTTATCTGTCTGGCCATGCTCAGTTTGCCAATTACCTGCATATTCCGCATTTACCTGGCTCTGGTGAGCTGGTGATCGTTTGCACCGCGATTGTGGGCGCAGGTTTAGGCTTTTTATGGTTTAACACTTATCCTGCACAGGTCTTTATGGGCGATGTGGGTTCTCTTTCTTTAGGGGCTGCATTAGGTGCGATTGCGGTATTAGTTCGCCAAGAAATCCTGTTAGTGATCATGGGCGGGGTGTTTGTCATGGAAACCGTGTCAGTGATATTGCAGGTTGGTTCTTACAAGTTACGCGGTCAACGAATATTCCGCATGGCGCCTATCCATCACCACTACGAGTTAAAAGGTTGGCCTGAACCACGCGTGATTGTCCGCTTTTGGATTATCTCTATTTTCTTAGTGTTGCTCGGCTTAGCCACGTTGAAGTTAAGGTAATCATTCATGCAAAGTCATTATTCACACATAGTATTAGGTTTGGGTGCCACAGGGCTCTCGGTAGTGCGCTATTTGTGTGGAAAAGGCATTACGCCGTTGGTGATGGATAGCCGTCGCCGGCCTCCCGGTGCCGAAACACTGGCAAGTTCATTCCCTGAGGTGCAATTAATTGCTGGCGGATTTGATTGCCGTTATCTAGTGCAGGCGACGCAAATCATTATCAGCCCTGGGATTGCGATTGATACTCCCGAAGTGCGCGCGGCACTGGATATGGGGATTGAAGTCATTGGTGATATTGAGTTATTTGCCCGTGAGATTGCCGATCGTAAACCGTGTGTGATTGGGATTACGGGCTCAAATGGCAAAACGACAGTGACCACCTTAGTGGGTGAAATGCTGCGTGAAGCAGGCATTGCTGTTGCTGTGGGCGGCAATATTGGTACTCCGGCGCTGGATTTGCTGCAAGAGAATGCGGATATTTTTGTGCTTGAGTTATCGAGTTTCCAGCTGGAAACCACCCATAGCTTGAATTGTGTGGCATCAACCTGTTTAAACGTGACGGAAGATCATATGGACAGGTACAGCGATATGGATGCCTATCGGAAGGCCAAACTACGTTTGTATCATCAAAGCCGTTCCATCATTTTTAACCGTGATGATGCGCTGACTATCCCAACTGAACCCATGAACCAAAACAGCTTTGGTTTAGCGCCGCCTGAAGGCGACGAGTGGGGCATTTGCGACAGCAAAATTTATCACGGCCACAGTGAAATCATGCCAATCACCGAAGTGTCGCTGATTGGTAGCCATAACCATGCCAATTTACTTGCTGCGATGGCGCTGGTTTATGCCGTGGGTGTGGATAAGCAAGTGATGGCCAAAGTCGCTCGCACCTTTACTGGCCTTTCTCACCGTTGCGAAGTGGTTGGCGTCAAAGGTGGTGTGACCTATGTGAATGACTCTAAAGCTACCAATGTCGGCGCGACTGTTGCGGCCCTTGATGGTTTAAGCGATCACCTCGGCGACATTATTTTGATTGCTGGCGGCGATGGTAAAGGTGCGGATTTCAGTCCACTGGCCGAGCCGTTAACAAAAGTGACTCACCTCATTACCTTAGGTAGAGATGGCAATAAGATTGCCGCGCTGAAAGAAGGCGCTATTAAGGTTGATTCAATGGCTGCCGCTGTTGCTAAGGCCGCTCAATTAGCGACTTCGGGTGATATTGTGTTGTTGTCGCCCGCCTGTGCAAGTCTGGATATGTACAGCAACTTTATGGCCCGTGGTGATGATTTTAGAAGCCAAGTGGAGCAACTCGATGGCGAGTGATGCAAGACAGCTCAGCCTGTTTGGGCGAGTGCTGAATGCACTGCCTAACTGGCAACGAGATACCGAAGTCCCGGGCGCGCAATTGTACGATCGGGCTTTGCTCACTGCTGTTTTGTCTTTGATTGGCTTTGGTTTTGTAATGGTGATGTCGGCCTCTATGCCCGAGGCACAAACACTGACGGGTAACCCATTCCATTTTATGACTCGCCATGTGGGTTATCTGTTGGGATGTTTAGTGATTGCCGCATTTGTGCTGAGGGTTGAAATGCAAACTTGGCAGCGGATGAGCCCTATCATGCTGCTGGTTGTATTTTTGATGTTACTGGCAGTACTGGTTGTGGGAACTACCGTAAACGGCGCGACCCGTTGGTTATCAATCGGCCCAATCCGTATTCAAGTGGCCGAGGTCGCTAAGTTTGCGTTTTCTGTGTACATGGCGGGCTATCTGGTGCGCCGTCATCAGGAAGTGCGTGAAAATGCTAAGGGCTTCTATAAGCCGATTGCGGTATTTGCGATTTACGCGATTTTGATTTTGATGCAGCCCGACTTAGGCACTGTGGTGGTGTTGTTCGTCGGCACTGTTGGACTGTTGTTTCTCGCGGGTGCTCGGTTGCTGGACTTTTTCGCGCTGATCTTTGCTGGCATTTTAGCTTTCGTCGCGCTGGTACTGCTCGAGCCTTATCGTATGCGCCGGGTGACATCGTTTTTAGACCCTTGGCAAGATCCGTTTGGTAGTGGCTACCAGTTAACTCAATCGCTGATGGCCTACGGCCGGGGTGATTGGTTCGGCCAAGGCCTTGGCAACAGTATTCAAAAGTTGGAGTACCTCCCCGAGGCGCATACCGACTTTATCTTTGCCGTGATTGGTGAAGAGTTAGGGTTTATCGGCATTATCGCGGTGTTATCCGTGTTGCTGTTTGTGGCATTAAGGGCCATTCGCCTCGGCAATTTATGTCTGGTGATGGACAAAGCCTTCGAGGGTTATCTGGCCTATGCCATTGGGATTTGGATCTGTTTTCAGACCGTCGTTAATGTGGGCGCAAGCATTGGTATGTTACCTACTAAAGGGCTAACACTGCCCTTTGTGAGTTACGGCGGTAGTAGTTTATGGGTCATGACGGCGGCGGCAATGACATTGCTACGCATCGATTATGAGCGGCGCATGAGTTTAGTTCAGGCCGTGCAAGGGAGATTGAAGTAATGACCGACGCGGGTAAACGTATTTTAGTCATGGCAGGCGGCACGGGTGGACATGTGTTTCCGGCGCTCGCGGTGGCAAAATATTTAGCGCAGCAAGGTTGGCAAGTGCGTTGGTTAGGCACAGCCGACCGCATGGAGGTGCGTTTAGTGCCTCAGTATGGCTTCGACATCGATTTTATCGACATTCAGGGCGTGCGTGGCAATGGCTTAGTGCGTAAATTGGCGGCGCCTTTTAAAGTGGTGCGCTCGATTCTGCAAGCCAAGGCAGTGATTGCCGAATTTAAACCCGATGTGGTGCTAGGGATGGGCGGTTTTGCCAGTGGCCCTGGTGGTGTGGCCGCGAAATTAGCGGGCGTGCCCTTAGTGTTGCATGAGCAAAATGCCATTCCGGGAATGACCAATAAATTACTCTCGCGGATCGCTAGCCAAGTATTATGCGCCTTTAAAAATACCTTCACTCAGGTTAAGGCAAAGGTGGTGGGTAACCCAATCCGCCGTGAACTGATTGCCCTAGGCGCCGAGCCTAAGCAAGCCGCGGATGATGCCTTAAAAGTGCTCGTGGTAGGCGGCAGCTTAGGTGCCAAAGTGTTTAATGATTTAATGCCTGAAGTGGTGGCGGCGCTGAGTAAACAGCAGTCGATTACCGTTTGGCATCAAGTGGGTAAGGATAATCTGGCTGGGGTTAAGTCCGCTTATCAACAGCAAGGGCAAGAGGGCGGCGTTAACGTTGCTGAATTTATTGATGATATGGAAGCCGCCTATCGCTGGGCAGATGTGGTATTGTGCCGCGCCGGCGCGCTGACGGTATCTGAGTTAGCTGCGGTGGGATTACCAAGTATTCTGGTGCCTTATCCCCATGCCGTGGATGATCACCAAACCCGTAACGCTCAAGTATTGGTTGAGGCTGGCGCAGCTTTCCTATTGCCGCAGGCCATCTTGGACGTGAATAAGCTGGTGAGTAAATTACAGTTACTCGCCAATGACAGAGCAGAATTAGCCCAAATGGGCCAAAGAGCGAGAGATGTTGCCGTATTGGATGCAACCGAACAGGTGGCCCAAGTGTGTATCGCTCTCGCCGAGAAAGGATAGGTATGACTAAGACAGAAAGATACTTACAGCTAAGAAGTATGATCCCAGAAATGCGCCGGATTAAGCGTATTCATTTCGTCGGCATTGGCGGCGCGGGCATGGGCGGGATCGCTGAAGTATTAGTAAACGAAGGGTATGTTGTCAGTGGTTCTGACATCGCGCAAAACGCCGTGACTGACAGACTATGCCTGCTGGGCGCGAAAATCCATATCGGCCATGGCGCCGATAACGTGCAGCAAGCCGATGTGGTGGTGGTCTCGACCGCGATTAATCCTGAGAATCCAGAGATTATTGCGGCGAAGGAATTGCGTATTCCTATCGTGCGCCGCGCTGAGATGTTGGCTGAGTTGATGCGTTATCGCCATGGTGTAGCGATTGCAGGAACTCACGGTAAAACCACGACCACCAGTTTGATTGCCAGTTTGTATGGTCAAGCGGGGCGCGATCCAACTTTTGTTATCGGTGGTTTACTTAACAGCGCTGGCACCAATGCCCGCTTAGGTACTAGCCGTTACCTGATCGCCGAAGCAGACGAAAGTGATGCGAGCTTCCTGCATCTGCAACCTATGGTCAGCGTAGTGACGAATATCGAAGCCGATCATATGGATACCTACGGTGGTGATTTTGAAAAGCTCAAATCGACCTTCGTGGATTTTTTACATAACCTGCCTTTCTATGGCGTGGCTGTCGTTTGTATCGATGATCCAGTCGTACGTGAGATTATGCCGCGTATAGGTCGTCATATGATCACCTATGGCTTCAGTGACGATGCCGACGTGCAGGCGCTGAATTTCCATCAGCAGGGTCACCAATGCCGCTTTACCGTCAGACGTAAAGGCAAAGAAGATTTAGACCTGCTGCTTAATCTGCCGGGTCAGCACAATGTATTAAATGCACTGGCGGCGATTGCTGTGGCGACAGAAGATGAAATTGATGATAGCGCCATCATTCAAGCCTTGGCTGAATTCCAGGGTATTGGTCGTCGTTTCCAACACTTAGGCAAGTTCGCGACGCCAAAGGGCGAAGTGATGTTAGTGGATGATTATGGTCACCACCCCAGCGAAGTGGCGGCGACCATTAAAGCGGCGCGTGCAGGCTGGCCTGACAAACGTTTAGTGATGGCTTATCAGCCACACAGATACACTCGTACCCGCGATCTGTACGAAGACTTTATTGAAGTGTTGTCTCAGGTAGATTGCTTGCTATTGCTCGATGTGTATAGTGCCGGTGAAGCACCGATCCCTGGCGCAGACGGTCGGGCTTTATGCCGTTCGATTCGTTTGCGTGGGCAGTTAGACCCCATCTTTATTGCTAGCCCAGATCAGTTAGCCGAAGTGCTACCCGATGTGTTGCAGGAAGGGGATTTATTGTTGACCCAAGGTGCAGGTAATATAGGTGCCTTGTCGCGTCAGTTAGCCGCCACTGAATTAGGCTTTAGCACGGCTGTGACAACCGAGGTAAAACCTTGATGAATTGCGTGACAACTTGGATTTAAAGGAAATGTTGATCCGAGGTTTTAGCGCTATATAATGGCCGGTTTTCTGTGGTTTTTAGTAGTGTCGTTGAAGGGTGGAAACAAACGTGTCTTGGAGTGATAAGAGGCGACACTGGCGGGCGAGGATGTCACGGGTTAATTGGTACTTGTGGAGTGGGATTGGTTTTTTATGGTTAGTCATTGGTAGTTTTGTTTTTGGCGGCTACCTGCTACATAAGTTTTTAAATGATGCCAGCACTTTGCCCATTGAAGCGGTCGCCATTAAAGGTGAGCGGACTTACACCACAGATAGGGATATACAAATTGCACTACAGGATTTAATGCAGCGGAGTTTTTTTAGTGCTGACATCACCTTAGTGCAACAGGCATTAGAAGCTTTACCTTGGGTGTATCGTGCGTCAGTGAGACGTGAATGGCCTGCGAAACTCAGGGTGTATTTACAGGAGCAACAACCGGTCGCCCATTGGAATGGTACCGCTTGGCTCAATGTGCATGGTGAAGTGTTTGAAGCGCCATCGCACCCTGAGTTAGAGCATCTGCCTTATTTATCTGGGCCAGATGATATGGGGACCGAAGTGTTAACCGCCTACGCGCAGGTTAACTCGCTACTGAAGATTAATGGCTTTACCTTAGCCAATTTGAGTTTAACACCACGTCATGCGTGGCACGCGACACTAGGTAACGGTATTGTTTTAGACCTAGGTCGAGAAGATAAAATGGCAAGGATACAAAGGTTTATCACTGTTTACCCATTATTGGCGAAACAAGATAAACCGATTGCCAGAGTGGATTTGCGCTACGACACAGGGTTGGCCGTAGGCTGGGGCGATGCACAAACAAGAGAGCCGATAATTAATGACCAAAAACCAAGATAGAAATCTGATCGTCGGATTGGACATAGGAACCTCTAAAGTCGCAGTGATCATAGGCGAAGTTCTGCCCGATGGCGAAATCAGCATAGTCGGCCTTGGTAACCACCCTTCAAGGGGCATGGATAAAGGTGGCGTTAACGATTTAGACTCCATCGTGCGCAGTGTGCAACGCGCGCTCGATCAAGCGGAATTAATGGCAGACTGCCAAGTATCATCGGTTTACCTAAGCATTTCCGGTAAACATATCGCCTGCCAAAACGAAAATGGCATGGTGTCGATTAACGATGAAGAAGTGACACAGGAAGACGTCGACAACGTGATCCACACTGCGCGCTCGGTGAAGATCCCGACCGAACGTCGTATTCTGCATGTGTTACCGCAGGAATACGCGATTGACGTACAAGACGGCATTCGCAGCCCTATCGGCATGTCAGGCATGCGGATGGAAGCCAAGGTACACATAGTGACCTGCGCCAATGATATGGCGAAGAACATCACTAAGAGTGTTGAGCGCTGTGGTTTGAAGGTCGATGACTTAGTGTTCTCCGGCATTGCGTCGGCGGATGCGGTATTAACCTTTGATGAAAAAGACTTAGGTGTGTGTATCGTCGATATCGGCGGTGGCACGACGGACATCGCCGTGTATACCAATGGTGCGCTACGTCATTGCGCGGTTGTGCCCGTTGCGGGTAACCAAGTGACCAACGATATCGCGAAGATTTTCCGCACGCCATCGTCACATGCTGAACAAATTAAAGTGCAGTTCGCCTGTGCGCGTAGCTCCATGGTGAGCCGTGAAGACAGTATCGAAGTGCCTTCGGTGGGTGGTCGCCCATCGCGTAGCATGTCGCGCCATACTTTGGCCGAAGTGGTTGAGCCGAGATATCAAGAGCTATTTGAGTTAGTGCTCAAGGAGCTGAAAGACAGTGGTTTAGAAGACCAAATCGCCGCAGGTATCGTGCTAACAGGTGGTACGGCGTCGATTCAAGGCGTGGTGGACATTGCGGAGGCAACCTTTGGTATGCCTGTTCGCGTCGCCTCACCATTGCCAGTTAAAGGGTTATACGAATACGTGGATCAGTCTATTTACTCCACTGGGGTTGGATTGCTTCACTACGGTGCAAGACGGGTGCTTGAGCGTCAATTCGAGCGTCCTGAGCGTCAAGGGGTTACCAGTGCTTGGAATCGGGTCCAAAGCTGGTTTAAGGGTGAATTTTAATAACGCAGGCAACACGGAGATCAGACAATGTTTGAGATCATGGACACTCACTCAGACGACGCGGTGATTAAAGTCATCGGCGTTGGCGGCGGCGGCGGTAACGCTGTCGAACATATGGTCAAACACAACATTGAAGGTGTTGAGTTTGTCGTTACCAATACAGACGCACAGGCGCTACGTAAATCTGGCGCTGGCTCAACGATTCAATTAGGTCGCGATGTCACTAAAGGTCTTGGCGCTGGCGCCAACCCAGAAGTGGGTCGTGCCGCAGCGGAAGAAGACCGCGAAAACATTCGTGCAGCGATCAAAGGCTCAGACATGATCTTTATCGCCGCCGGTATGGGCGGTGGTACTGGTACAGGTGCTGCGCCAGTTGTTGCTCAAATCGCTCGTGAAGAAGGCATCTTAACGGTTGCGGTCGTGACTAAGCCTTTCCCTTTCGAAGGCAAAAAGCGCATGGCTTATGCCGAGCAAGGTATCGCTGAGCTTGCTAAGCACGTGGATTCGTTAATCACTATCCCTAACGAAAAATTATTAAAAGTATTGGGCCGTGGTACGTCATTACTCGATGCGTTTGCCGCAGCGAATAACGTGTTACTTGGTGCAGTACAAGGTATTGCTGAGCTGATTACTCGCCCAGGTCTGATTAACGTCGACTTTGCAGACGTGAAAACCGTTATGTCCGAAATGGGCAATGCCATGATGGGTACGGGTGTTGCGCGTGGTGAAGACCGTGCAGAAGAAGCTGCTGAAGCGGCTGTCGCCAGCCCGCTCTTAGAAGACATTGACTTAGCCGGTGCCCGTGGTGTGTTAGTTAACATTACCGCAGGTATGGACATGAGCATCGAAGAATTTGAAACTGTTGGTAACCATGTTAAAGCTTATGCTTCTGACAATGCTACCGTGGTTGTGGGTGCGGTTATCGACCCAGAAATGAGCGACGAACTGCGCGTAACCGTAGTTGCAACCGGTATTGGTGCTGAAAAGCGTCCTGATATTCAATTGGTTTCTAAGCCTGCACCACGTCCAGAACCTGTGGTTGTGGAACCAAAAGTTGAAGCTTATGTCGAAGAAGCAACTCATGTGAGCTATGCGGCGCCAAAGGGTAACGTATTACCTGCATCGCCAGCACCTGCTCCTGCGCCAGCACCTTCAACAAAGCATGAATTGGATTACTTAGATATCCCAGCGTTTTTGCGTAAGCAAGCTGATTAAAACAGGTATTTGAGTCCAGCGTATCGGGTGATGTATTGCTCTATCGGCAATACCACCCAATGACGACATTTGTATGACATAGCTAACTTATGTTACTATGTCGAACCTATGTGGTCGTTTTGCTGCCGCTGTGTGCGCAAATATTAGGCTTAATTATTGAAATCTAAACGGGTAACTGAATGATATTTCAAAGAACTGTTCAAAAAATGGTGAAAGCTACCGGAGTCGGTTTGCACTCTGGGAATAAAGTCACCTTGAGCATTATGCCCGCACCAGTCAATACAGGGATCGTACTTGTGCGTACCGATATGAGTCCTGCCGTTGCTATTCCTGCAAAGGCGGAACAAGTTCGCGAAACCACGATGTGCACGGCACTTGTCAATGACGAAGGTATTCGTATTTCGACTATTGAGCATTTATTTGCAGCCTTAGCGGGTTTAGGCATTGATAACGCCGTAATCGAAGTGGACGCCCCTGAAATCCCAATTATGGATGGCAGTGCGAGCCCATTTGTCTACTTACTTCAGTCTGCGGGTATTAAAGAGCAGTCTGCACCTAAGAAGTACTTAAAGATTAAACGCCCTGTGCGTGTTGAAGACGGTGATAAGTGGGCCGAGCTCAAGCCTTTTAAAGGTTTTAGAGTCAACTTTAAAATTGACTTTGCTCACCCCGAAATTGCTCGCAGCCAACAGCATGTGGTGATGGACTTCTCTACTTCAGCTTTTGTTAAAGACATTAGCCGCGCTCGTACTTTTGGTTTTATGCGTGATATTGAGTATCTGCGTGCGAATAACCTAGCATTAGGTGGCAGCATGGAAAACGCAGTTGTACTTGATGAATATCGCGTCCTCAACCCCGACGGCCTGCGTTATGAGGATGAGTTCGTTAAGCACAAAATTTTAGATGCGTTTGGTGATCTCTATGTGGCAGGACACGCCATTCTTGGTGAGTTTACTGCCTATAAAACGGGTCATGCTCTGAATAACCAGTTAGTACGTGCCTTATTGGCGCAGCAAGATGCGTGGGAGTTAGTGAGCTTTGAGAAAGAAGCCGATGTCCCCGTTAACTTTGCTGTACCTGGTGGTGCGGTCTTCGCTTAATTGCGTCTGATGTTTACTTATTACGGCTGGCCAATGTGGCCAGCCGTTTTAGTTTTTCGCCTAGTGTCCCGCTCACATTTTCTGCAAGTGCGGCAATATGTTCTGCAGCGGCTGGACTCAGTGCCTTATGCGCCTGTTTCGGCTTTGCGTCATACAATGCTAATCTCGGGTTGACTTTAACTTCAATTGCGGTAAGGATTGGGAGCGTTTCTGCTTGAAGCTGCGTTAGTAGTTTCGGCTTTTGGAAATTAATTCGTGCAGCCCATGCTGCCGAAGTGGTTTCAACCACAAGAACACCCTGGCGGAAATTGGCGACTTTCAGCTGCTCCGCAACAGGACCTGCGACAATCTGCTTCACGTGCTGATCCAGATATAAAAGTAGTTCCGCTTTCTCAGCTATATCGGGCAATGTGCCTGACTGGTGTAGTAATTGGCTGAGATCCTGAGGGGGCTTTTTCATATGATAATAAGATGGCTGAATTAGGCTATGAGTGTAACAGTATTTATTCAAGGTCGGAATGGCGTTACGCGCTGGCAACCCAGTAAACGCTGGTTGATCCTTCCCATGCTATTGTTAGCTACTGGTGCCGGTATTTATCAACACAACTCTGCTAAGTTTGAAAATCAGCAAGCCAGTGTTGATAACGATCGAATCCAACGCGAACAACAAAAGAAGCAAGTCTTAGAGCTTAAAAGTGCCACAGAGTCACAGCTAGCCATGCTGGCGACCCATGTCGCGCGCATGCAAGCTAAAATCACCCGTCTCGAGGCCTTAGGTCAACAAGTCGCAAAACAAAACAAATTGGATGAAGACTTTGATTTCTCATCTGAAGTTGGGGTTGGTGGTTTAAGCGAATTAGGCTCAAATATCGAAATTAGTCAGCTTATCGAAGATATGGATAAACTGGCGTCACGAATTGACAACAATAATGTTCAACTATCACTACTTGAAACAGTGTCATCTAACCACCATATAGATGCTGAACGTTATGTATCAGGGCTCCCACTCGATAAAGGTTGGTTATCGTCGCCCTACGGATTACGTAATGACCCTTTTAACGGTCGTCGAACCATGCACAAAGGGATCGATTTTACCGGTCGGGAAGGGGCTAAAGTTGTCGCGACTGCAGCAGGCGTGGTGACTTGGGCTGGGAATATGTTTGGTTATGGCGAATTGGTCGAAATCGACCATGGTAACGGTTTACGTACACGCTATGGCCATAATAAAGCTTTGTCAGTAGCTGTAGGTGAT
This sequence comes from Shewanella sp. POL2, assembly GCF_000282755.1. Lineage (NCBI taxonomy): Bacteria > Pseudomonadati > Pseudomonadota > Gammaproteobacteria > Alteromonadales > Shewanellaceae > Shewanella > Shewanella sp. POL2. Next base: position 3,480 of record NZ_AKZL01000044.1, on the reverse strand, counting down.
GTGGTCGCTAAAGGCGAAACCATCGCCAGTATGGGAAGCACTGGGCGCTCAACAGGGGCTCATGTGCATTATGAAGTGTTGCGTGGCGGACAGCAGATAGATCCACAAAAGTTTGTCTACCGCAAAGCAAGTTAATTGAAACATTGGCTTCTAGTTTCCATCATGGACTTGGCCTACAGAAAATAAGTGATTCAGATGTTTGGTAAATTACTGACAAAAGTATTTGGTAGTCGCAACGACCGTACCCTTAAAGGGTTACAAAAAGTAGTTAATAAGATTAATGCGCTTGAAGCCGATTATGAAAAATTAACCGATGAGCAGCTTAAAGCGAAAACCGCAGAGTTTCGTGAGCGTTTAGCTGCGGGCGCTTCATTAGATAGCATTATGGCGGAAGCGTTTGCCACCGTGCGTGAAGCATCTAAGCGTGTGTTCGAAATGCGTCACTTCGACGTGCAGTTACTCGGTGGTATGGTGCTTGATAGTAACCGTATCGCTGAAATGCGTACGGGTGAAGGTAAAACTTTAACCGCAACACTGCCTGCTTACTTAAATGCCTTAACGGGCAAAGGTGTTCACGTTATTACCGTCAACGATTACTTAGCACGCCGTGATGCTGAGAATAACCGTCCACTGTTCGAATTTTTAGGTTTAACTGTTGGGATTAACGTTGCAGGCCTTAGCCAACAGGCGAAGAAAGATGCCTATAACGCCGATATTACCTACGGTACCAACAATGAATTTGGTTTCGATTATCTGCGCGACAACATGGCGTTTTCACCGCAAGAGCGTGTTCAACGTCCATTACACTATGCACTGATCGACGAAGTCGACTCAATCCTTATCGACGAAGCCCGCACGCCATTGATTATCTCTGGTGCAGCGGAAGACAGCTCTGAGCTATACATCAAGATCAACACGCTTATCCCCAATCTTATCCGTCAAGATAAAGAAGACTCTGAAGAGTATGTGGGCGAAGGCGACTACACCATTGATGAAAAAGCCAAACAAGTGCACTTTACTGAACGCGGTCAAGAGAAGGTTGAAAACCTGCTGATTGAACGTGGCATGTTAGCCGAAGGCGACTCACTTTACTCAGCAGCCAATATTTCGCTACTGCACCATGTGAACGCTGCACTACGTGCTCATACCTTATTTGAGCGTGATGTGGACTATATAGTTCAAGATGGCGAAGTGATCATCGTTGATGAACACACTGGTCGTACTATGCCAGGTCGTCGTTGGTCAGAAGGTTTACATCAAGCTGTTGAAGCCAAAGAAGGTGTTCGTATTCAAAACGAAAACCAAACTCTTGCATCGATTACCTTCCAAAACTACTTCCGTTTATATGAGAAGTTAGCGGGTATGACAGGTACTGCTGATACCGAGGCGTTTGAGTTTCAACACATCTATGGTTTAGATACCGTTGTGGTGCCAACCAACCGTCCAATGGTCCGTAAGGATATGGCGGATTTAGTTTACTTAACCGCTAATGAAAAGTATCAAGCGATTATTAAAGACATCAAAGACTGCCGCGAGCGTGGCCAACCTGTATTGGTCGGTACCGTTTCTATCGAACAGTCAGAACTGTTAGCGCGCTTAATGGTGAAGGAAAAGATCCCGCACCAAGTGCTTAACGCCAAGTTCCATGAAAAAGAAGCCGAGATTGTTGCCCAAGCTGGCCGTACTGGCGCCGTAACCATTGCCACTAACATGGCGGGTCGTGGTACCGACATCGTGCTTGGTGGCAACTGGAATATGGAAATCGAGGCGCTGGAAAATCCTACCCCAGAGCAAAAAGCCAAGATCAAAGCTGATTGGCAAGTGCGTCATGACGAAGTCGTTGCTGCGGGTGGTTTACACATTCTCGGTACCGAGCGCCACGAATCACGTCGTATCGACAACCAGCTACGTGGTCGTGCGGGCCGTCAAGGTGATGCTGGCTCTTCACGTTTCTACCTGTCGATGGAAGATAGTTTAATGCGTATCTTCGCTTCTGATCGCGTCTCCGGCATGATGAAGAAGCTGGGCATGGAAGAAGGCGAAGCGATCGAACATCCATGGGTGTCTCGTGCAATTGAAAATGCTCAACGTAAAGTAGAAGCACGTAACTTCGATATTCGTAAGCAATTACTTGAATTCGATGACGTGGCAAACGATCAGCGCCAAGTGGTTTACGCCCAGCGTAATGAGTTGATGGATGCGGAAAGTATTGAAGACACGATTAAAAACATCCAAGACGATGTAATTGGTGCGGTAATCGATCAGTACATTCCACCACAATCAGTAGAAGAGTTATGGGATGTTCCTGGGTTAGAGCAGCGCCTAAACCAAGAGTTTATGCTTAAACTGCCAATCCAAGAATGGCTCGATAAAGAAGACGACTTACACGAAGAAAGCCTGCGTGAGCGTATTATCACTTCTTGGTCAGATGCTTATAAAGCCAAAGAAGAAATGGTCGGTGCCTCAGTACTGCGCCAATTCGAAAAAGCAGTGATGCTACAAACCCTCGATGGCTTGTGGAAAGAGCATTTAGCCGCAATGGATCATTTACGCCAAGGCATCCACTTACGTGGTTACGCACAGAAGAATCCAAAGCAAGAGTATAAGCGTGAGTCATTCGAACTGTTCCAACAATTACTGAATACGCTGAAACATGACGTGATTAGCGTGTTGTCTAAAGTTCAAGTGCAAGCCCAATCTGATGTTGAAGAAATGGAAGCTCGTCGTCGTGAAGAAGATGCTAAGATCCAACGCGACTACCAGCACGCAGCAGCCGAAGCCTTAGTTGGTGGGGATGATGGTAGCGACGAGATGATGGCGCACACACCAATGATCCGCGATGGCGATAAAGTTGGCCGTAACGATCCTTGTCCTTGTGGCTCTGGCCGTAAATATAAGCAGTGTCACGGTAAGCTAAGCTAATTCAACACGTGCACCTAATTCTAAAAGGCGACTGTAATAGTCGCCTTTTTCATGCCTACTCAAAGCCAGATACAAATCATTGAATCTGTCTGCATCTATATAAAGCTTATTTGAATCTCCAGCCTTCCAGTTATGGTAAGTCATGCTTTGTTCACAAATAAAGCAGTAAAATTGCCTTTTGTGGATAACGTTGGGGGTAACTAGTGGGTACTTTGTGACTAACTGAAACTATTGAAAAAAGATCGAAAAAATACAAAAAAGCGCTTGCACAAAAAGTTCCGCTGCCTATAATGCGCATCCACTGACACGGCAGACAGCGATACGCAGTTTCAAGTGCCAGTTCATCAAGTGATTCAGTCCTTGATGAGCGAAAAGAAAGTTTAAAAAACTACTTGACGCAAAAACGGGAATGCGTAAAATACGCAGCCCTGACCCGCTGAAATCACTTGTGATAATGCGATGGTCAACGCTCTTTAACAATTTATCAAGCAAATCTGTGTGGACACTCACAGGTGTTGAGTTAATCGAAATTACTCTGCCGTTTGGCGAGTAATCAAT
>NZ_AKZL01000043.1:0-39038 GCF_000282755.1 Shewanella sp. POL2 | reverse complement strand
CAACTAACGCTTAGTTTAGTTGCCCGAATAGCTCAGTCGGTAGAGCAGAGGATTGAAAATCCTCGTGTCCCTGGTTCGATTCCGGGTTCGGGCACCATTGTTCAGCAGTAAAAGTTAAGCCGGCATAGCTCAGTTGGTAGAGCAACTGACTTGTAATCAGTAGGTCCCGAGTTCGACTCTTGGTGCCGGCACCATAAAAAACAAAAAGCCACTCTCTGAGTGGCTTTTTTGTATCTGTGATTTTAGCAATTTACTTTATCAGCTCATGCACTATCGGCCTATCCCCCATTTGGACTTGATGCTGCAAGTGTCGCCAACCATGAGTTAACTCGCTTAGCGGCTCTTTTCGCTCAGGAAAGTGCGAAGATAATTTGTCGATCACTTCAATTTGCATTTTACACAATAACGACCAACGGTCTGCATTTGATAGGTACATAGCGTTTTCCTTAACTAAGGGGATGATATTTCCTTAATTGATTAACACTAGGTCATAATCCTAACGTTGCCAAATTAAAATTGCGTGTTAGCGCACTGTTAAACATTGCTACTCCAGAGTATCTTTATTCTATAAACATAAGATAGGAGACATCATGACAGCTACGATTTTTAAACTTATTTTTATCGCAATTGGTTTGTTTCTGGTTTATAAGCTGATATTTGGTGGTAAGAAGGGATCGACTATTTTCGAAATGCACTTTAAAGACGGCCGTATGACTCACCACAAAGGCAAAATCCCCGAGCGTTTCGAGAAGGAATGTCGACATCTTGCTAAAGCAGATAAACTCACTTGTACTATCAGAGCCGAGAAAAATACCGACGTCCGACTACATATATCTGCCAATGTAAATGACAATCTACAACAAAGGATCCGTAATCAATTTCCCTTTGAGTATTACGATAAGAAGACAGTGGATAATAGTCGTCAAGCGGGTTAATTTTCCGAATCATCAGCCCTTATGTCAAAGTAAGGGCTGCACAATTCACTCAAACTCTATTGAGATTGATCAATCTTAGAATTTAATCGGATCCTTTGGCTCTAGCTTTCCATCTTCGCGCGCATCACGAACACGGCGCTCATTATCTTGCACCATAGGATCGCTACTCGATTGATGAGGATCTGCTTGTTTCTCTGAAGTGTCTTCGAAACGAAAATCAATGTTAGAACAAGCTGTTAATGAAATAATTGCTAACACAGCCAGTAACATCCAATACTTTTTCATTATATGATTCACGATAGATTGCTTTGAGCCAGTCTAGAGCAGTCAGAGAGCGATTATTAGCCAAGCCATACCGTTAACCATGGCAGCAAGCCGCTTAATCTAGCTTTTGGATCACTAAAGTCACCTTAGCAACGGTAACCCCCCACTTAATAATGTCGCTTTTATTGATGATGGTATTGTCATTAACTAAAAACATCCAATCATCAAAATGCACTTGGTATTCATCACCATCAACAGGCAATAACATATCGTAGCGCCAGCGCAGCGCGCTTCCCCTCGCCTCACCTACTGCAGTACCAATAATATCGCCTGCCGTGCCGGTATACTGTCCATCACCTAGGGAGGTTATACGCCAGATACGGGTTTGGGTTTCACCGTCATCATAGACAAACCATTCATCGATAACACCTTCGTTCCCTTTCCAACTCGCCTCCATAGTGACATTAAATTTACGGATCACTTTGCCACTAAAATCCTCAACGATGCCCGATGCCTTAAGCGGGCCATTAAAGAATTTTTCCAATACTAATGGTGGATTTGTACCTTGATAATCAGCTACTTCAACCGAGGAACAACTAGATAACAGGCTGAGCATCAATAAACTTAAGATGACATTTTTAGTCCAATTTAACTTTAACAATCGCATGATTTTTCTCCTAGTAATTGCGCTCGTAAACTTGGACGACTGGTTTTAGTCGATAACCAAATCGCTAAAAAAGCCTGTGCAAATTGTGGTTCTTGGATAAGCCCGAGGGGTTGTTGATTAAAATAAAATTGACTCTGGTTTGCATCGATAATCTTAAAACTTAAATGATCACCTGGCGTGACATCAGGCCAAATACCTTTTAGTAAATTAAGCCAGCGACCAATATCACTATCGGCATAACCTAGATGTCGCCATTGGTCGGCTGTGGCTTCCAGTAAATCTGCAGCATCAATATCACGATAATATTCAATATCTAACAGTTGCGGATACTCCCCCTGCTGATACTGACCGGTTGGCGTCATCAGACGAGCTTTATATAAGTTGAACCACAGCCAATCCATTTCGCCGCGCCCAACCTCAACAAGATCCTGGGTCACCGAGTTATCGACCGTAGCGGTTGAATTTGCATATCCAGCAAAAGGGAGTAACAACCCAAAGATGACGCTAAGATAGGTTTTAGTCGATAGCATAGACATCCGATTCCTCCACTTGAAAATTAACGATCGCACAAGCGACGATGTTCTAGCCCATAACGCCTTATCTGCCTATAACTACGGGATATTTTGATAAACAGCGGCAATAAGATAGCCCAAACAACAGCAAGGATAAGCATGGAAATACTTTCGCCAAAAGGAAGCGTCACCGCATTAAATTGCGCGCCCGCAATGTAGCTAAGACTGCCAAATACACCACCCAATATAACCTGCAAAATAATAGGTAAAGCACGCATAAAAATGAGGCTATGGTGCAGGCTCAAGGCAAAATGCAGCCATAGACAAGCGAGCCACCAAGGTAAAACGGTAAACTCAAATACCCCGAACAAAGTGAGCAAGGTATCAATCACGATACCCAGCAATCCCACCTTAATCATGGTACTGAAGTCCCGAAGCACTGCTTGTCGGTTTTCAACCAAAGTCAACAGTAAAAAATGAATCAATAACAATGAGATATTGAGTAACAACACTCGATTGCCCCATAAGATGCTACTCCACCAAACACACTGAAAGCTCAAGGCGTTGTAGATAATAACCCCTTGAAGCTTAGACATATTTTGAATGTATCTGACCATAGGGAGCATCTCTGCGCGACGTTAACTACGGTTAATCGTATTAGGTAAACGATATCCGGGACGCACAGCCACTAAATGCACAGTGCTTGTGGTGCGCTCTAAAAATCCGCCTTCGCAGTAACTGAGGTAAAACTTCCACATGCGAATAAAATCTTCACCATAACCAAGGGCTTGGATTTGGGCAACGGAACGATCAAAGTTGTCGTGCCAATCCTTTAAGGTTTTGGCGTAATCTAAGCCCATGTCATCAATCGACCAGACCTGCATATCGGTGCGCTTCGCCAAATGGCCAACCATTTGATGAACCGAAGGCAAACAGCCGCCAGGGAAAATATATCGCTGAATAAAATCAACGCTTTTACGATAACTATCGTAACGCTGATCTGAAATAGTGATTGCCTGTAATAACATCCGTCCTTCAGGTTTGAGCAATGATTCCAGCTTTTTAAAGAATCCAGGCAAATATTCATGACCTACGGCTTCAATCATCTCGATAGACACCAATCTATCGTATTGACCGCTAAGATTTCGATAATCCTCGGTCAGCAAAGTCACACTATCGCTTAGCCCTTCACGTTCGACCCGCGCTTTGGCATAGGCATATTGGGCATCGGAGATGGTAGTGGTCGTAACGTGCACGCCATAATGTTTAGCTGCGTAAATCGCCAAAGCGCCCCAACCAGTACCGATTTCTAATAGGGTTTGCCCCGGCTTTAAATCGAGCCGTTCACAAATGGTTTTGAGCTTATGTAGCTGCGCATCAGCAAGGCTTGCCTCGCTATGGGGATACAAGGCACTGGAATACAGCATTTCACGGTCTAAAAACTGCTCATACAACGCATTGCCCAAATCGTAATGGGCAAGAATATTACGCTTAGAGCCCTGTTGAGAATTACGGTTAAGCAAGTGCTTAAAGCGATTAATCGAGCCAGTAAGCCAACTAAATTTAGCTTCAATCTGGTCAAGTAACGGCAGATTTCGAGCAAAAAGTTGCACGACTTTGGTTAAGTCAGGGCTGGTCCAATGGCCTTGAATATACCCCTCACCTGCACCGATAGAGCCTGAAAACATCACTTGACGATAAAAGCTCGGATGCTTCACGACTAGCGTTGCATGTAGCTCACTGTGGTGCTCACCAAAACGATAGCTTTTATCCCCCTCGACTAAGGTTAAACATCCGTTAGGGAGATTTTCTAAGGCCTTGAGCAGTAGCTTACGGGCAAGACTGTCAGGCAATTTTGCCGTAACAACTGAAGATTGCGATGCAGTGTTTTCCATATTATTTCTCCATTTGAGCAGGATGTGGCACAAAAGGCACTCGTTTGTAGAACAGCTTTAATGCCTGCCAGTAAATCCCACCGAAAATTTTCAACGTCATAAAAGGGAAGCGAAACAAAAGCGTCCTAAGTGATGTGGCATTAATGTCTTGGCGAGTCATCAAAAGCGTTGCATTAAATAAACGCTTGCCTGAATGATTCGGCAGATTTTCTATACCAATATTTAAGCGTTCAGTGGGGGGGGCAACATGCCACTGGTAGCGCATATCAAGATTCATAAAAGGTGAAACATGGAACACTTTATCCGTTGTTTCAGGAGCCGATAAATCCACTAAATAGCAGTGGCGCTGATCCCACGGGGTGTTACTCACTTCGGCAAGCATGTATAAAGGCTGTTGATTTTGATAACAAAAATAGAAATTTACCGGGCTAAAATACACGCCAAAATGCCGAATTTGCCCAACAAATAGCACTCGATTACATCGCTCTTCTCCGCCCAATTCTGCCACTTGCTGAAGCACTCGGATCTTGAGGGCTGAAGCACTCGGCTCCTCTATATCGAGTTTGCGGTTAAGATTGTCCTTTGAGGTAAACGTAGTGAGATAGTCCGCAGGATTAAATCTCAGCAAGGCGCGGCGCTGACTAGCAAATATCCGCCCCATACGACTGATAGAATCAACTTCATCCAAATCAATCGCCAGCAACGCCATTTGGTAGCTAAAGTGATGTTTTATTGGGGTAAAGCGACTATGCGTCACTGTGCCGTAGTAAATACCACTATTGAGCTCACTCATAGGCTGATCCCAAAATGGTCGCAAACATCTAACGCACTCCGTACACCATCTTCATGGAAACCATTGTGCCAATAGGCTCCTGCAAAATGGGTGCGGTTTTTGCCAGAAATCTCCTCCCGCCTTGCCTGTGCCTGTAAACTACGTTCGTTAAATACTGGATGAGCATAGTTGAAACGACGCAGAATTTTCGACTCATCAATGAGCTCACTCTGATTAAGCGTCACACAAAACGTTGGCGCGTCGCTAGGTAGGCGCTGCAGAATATTCATATTGTAAGTCACAGAGGCGGGGCGTTTTTTATCGCCATCTAAGCGATAATTCCAACTTGCCCAAGCCGCTTTACGCTTAGGTAAAATGCGGGTATCCGTGTGCAGCACCACTTCATTATTTTGATACTGTAAGTCGCCCAAAATGGCTTTTTCAGCGGAGGTAGCATCGCTTAGCATTCCAAGCACTTGATCGCTATGGCAAGCTAGAATCACTTCATCGAACACATGCCACTCTCCATTAACCTGAAGCTTGACGCAATCATCATGGCGCTCGATGGCACTAACTGGGCTGTTTAAATGCAGATTATCTTTAAATGGTGCAATTAAATCAGGAATATAACTGCGTGAACCGCCCTTCAGCACATACCATTGTGGTCTGTCAGTCACATTTAACAGTCCATGATGCTCGAAGAAACGGATAAAAAAGCGCAGCGAAAAAGCCCGCATATCTTCAATGCTCGATGACCAAATCGCCGCGCCCATTGGCAAAATATAATGCTCAGCAAAAAAAGCTGAAAAGCGCTCTCTGTCGAGGAAATCCCCTAAATTAGCATCAGGGTATTGGTCCTGCTGATAAATGGCTTTACAGCTTTTATTAAATCGAACAATTTCATTTAAAAAGGCCCAAAAGCGCGGATTCAGGAGGTTACGCTTTTGGGCAAACAAACTCGCAAAATGATGGCCATTGTATTCAAGCCCAGTTAGCGCATTGTGCACGCTAAAACTCATCTCTGTTGGCAAAATACTGACATTAAGGCGGGCTAACAACCGCTCAAAACGGGGATAAGTTCTATCGTTAAATACGATAAACCCAGTATCTATCGCATAGGTTTTACCTTGATAATCCACATCCACAGTGGCAGTGTGGCCCCCGATATAATCATTAGCCTCAAATACAGTCACTTTGTGTGACTGGCTCAATAGATGAGCGCAGGTCAGCCCTGAAATCCCAGTACCTACAATGGCAATATTTTTCATCTTCCGGTGTCCTTTAGCGCTTTTGCTTGGCTATCTCTTTGGATCATTTTTTGCCATACAAATGCTGGTAAAAATGACATCAATTTCAACAAATAAGTAAATCGTTTTGGAAAATGGATCTCTGCGTCGCCGCGTTCGATACCAACACGAATCGCCAACGAAGCTTCATGCACATCAATTTGCATTGGCATGGCAAAGTCATTTTTGGCGGTTAAGGGGGTTGCTACAAATCCAGGGCAAATCACGCTGACACGAATATCATCTTGCGCAACATCGAGTGACAGACTCGCAGCCAAGTACTTAACGCCCGCTTTAGATGCGCCGTAAGCCTCGGCACGGGGAAAGGGTAAATAAATCGCGCTGGAACTCATCAAGGCTAATTTCGATCCTTTTGGCATTAGAGGCAAAAATGCCCCTAAACAGTAGCCCATCGCAATCAAGTTAGTGTGTATGACTCGCTCAAAGAGCTGATCATCAAAATGTTTTGCATCGTCGATATACTCACAACTACCGGCGTTGAGGATCACGATATCCAATAGACATTCACTGCTCAAGAGCATATCACCTAGCTCAGTAGCAGCCTGCTGGACTTGAACACGATCGCTAATATCAAAACTCAAGCAAGTGGCGCCTATCAGTTCCTTCTGCGCCAACAAATCAAGTTTTGAGGCGTCGCGGCCACAGGCAATCACATGCCAACCCAAGGCCAAATAATCCTTTGCTAACTGCAAACCTATACCTGAACTTGCCCCAGTTATCAGCACTGTATTGATTTTTTTGGTGAGCAAAGAGGTCATTACTTAGCCGCCCTATCTTTAAGCAAGCGAATAAGTCCGCCCATACAAGGCAAATGTTCATACAGCATTTGCCCTAGGTCGAAATAGTCCCGATGAAAATAAATGCGCTGATGAAATTTAAGCTGGCTCATCCCATCAACCCGAACTATCTCTCCTTTATTGAGCTTAGGATGACGATATTGCATTTGCCAAAAAAGCGATGCTTGAGTGTCATCCTGTAATACTTCTTTGATTTCAAAATGAATATAGCCGATATTTTGATAAAGCTTTGCAAAATACTGTGTCAACGCGTTTAGGCCATTCACTTGATGCATCGGATCGATAAAACAAATATTGTCATCATAGACCTCTGCAAGTAGATGCAGATTATCCTTATTTAACGCTTGATAGAGGCTGATAAAATCATCTACTAATCCGCTATGCTCAATCTTCGCTTGGTTTATCATCCAGACACTCCCTAAGGGATAAGTATTAAGGTTGAACTTGTGGTCTAAGCCTTTTTCAGCACACCCAGTACCGTCAGCGCTCTTGCTCTTGCCGCATTGTGCTCAACAATCGCATAGGGATAATCCGCTTGCGATGCAAATAACGGTGCTTCAAACAACGAAGGCATTTTTTGCTGATTCGGTTGATGCAATCGCTTAACGCCCCAAGATGCGAGTTCTGGTAAGTACTTACGAATAAAGCGGCCATCTGGATCAAACTTTTCGCTCTGGCTCATAGGATTAAAAATCCGAAAATACGGCTGCGCATCACAACCGCATCCTGCCGACCACTGCCAACCGCCGTTGTTAGCCGCCAGATCGCCGTCGATAAGATGCTGGCGGAAATACCGCTCGCCCCAACGCCAATCAATGAGCAGATGTTTGGTTAAAAAGCTCGCCACCACCATGCGTAAACGATTATGCATCCAGCCCGTTTGATTAAGTTGCCGCATAGCCGCATCCACTATCGGATAGCCGGTTTTGCCCTCGCACCAAGCTAAAAACTCATCGCGATTGTTGCGCCACGGCACATGATCGGCTTGGCGATTAAAATTGTGTCCCTTGGATAAATCAGGAAAAGCCACCAGCAAATGACGGTAGAACTCCCGCCAAATCAGCTCATTTAGCCATGTACGCCCGGGGCTAGTGTCATCAACCATTACCTCAGGGAAACGTTGTAAAAGCGCCGCGACACATTGCCTTGGGCTGAGTACACCAATCGCCAGATAAGGGGAGATAACACTGGTGCCATCAATGGCGGGGAAATCTCTATCTTGCTTATAGTCTTGCACTTTTTGCTGAATAAATTGATTAAGCAGCCGCTTGGCTTGCCCCTCACCTGCCGCCCACTGTTCACTCGAGATAAGCGGGGTTGATATGGTTTGATTTAAACCTGTTTCTGATGGCGTAGTGCCCTTGTTAGTCGGAGAATCAGCAAAGCCGATATTTTTAAAAAATAATGGCTTAGGCTCCGATAAGATAGGACCAAGCGGTGCTGGCACACCTAGCGGCAAAATGGCCTGCTTTGCGGCAACCTCTCGCCACTTGCGGCTAAAAGGAGTAAACACCCGATACATGTCACCGCTTAAATTAAGCACAGTTCCCGGTGGTAATAAGCAATGTTCATCACTAAGCACCAAAGGAATCCCCGCTTCAATACAAGCTTGATCGCGCTTTTGCTCATTGATCTCAGGTTCTCGTCCTGCAAATACCCGTCCAATAGTATGCTCTTCACAATAACCCGTTAAAAATGCGGGAATATCTTTAAAGCTATCAAGTTGAATGAGTTCAAATTCAACCCCTAAACTCGCCAGTCCTTGGGCCAGTAAATTCACATGCCGCTGAATAAAGTCGAGTTGAATTGGCGCGATATCATGGCGACGCCATTGACTTGGGGTGGCGATGTAAATCGCTTTAAGCTTGGTGGCATGATGCTGCCTTACCCAATCACAGGCGGCCGTAAACGCTTGATTATCAGTAAGGCGCAGATCTTGGCGAAACCACATTAACGCCTGTTTCTCCAAACCGCATTGATTAATGCTCATCAGCGCTCACTCCTTCAATCAGTGCGGCGTTTGCCTGGTTTTTCTGTCTACGATACTGTTTTTTATGTTGCTGCTTTGCGGCCGTTATTTGCAGAATGATCTCGGTAACACTAGGGGCGATATAGTCCGATAAAGTGGTTAGTGTCGGCGCGAAAGGGCCAACGAGATAGCAAGCGAGTGACTTAGTTTCCAGCAACATTTGCAGCTCTGTCTGCTTTGATAGTGAGTGATTCGCCTCTGGCAATAACACTAACGCATCAACCTTAAGCCTGTTATTGATTAGCCCAAGACTGCTGATATGTTGCACGCCTAAGTTGACCACTGAGACTCTTAAATCGGCAAGTTCCAGTAATAGTGCAAGGCAATACAAACGGTTAGTAAGGCTTGAACTGGGCGCAAGCGTAGGCTCTGTATTTTTTTGCGATGTAACATAAGGCAAACGCACTAACGCAATCTGGGGCGAGCTTGCTAGCCCCGCTACGCTTAAACGCCCACCGATACGGCTAGCTAACTCACTGTCTAACCAAGCAAGCAGCAGCTCCACATCTAAACGCGGCTCCAATAAAGGCATTAATTGTGCAAACCAAGCTTGTAGCAGTTTTTGTTTAACCAATTGAAATGGATATAAGCCCAAGGCTTCATCTAAGATTTGGTGAAACTTGAGCTGATCTAACTCAAAAAATGCAGTATTTAACGCCAATATCTGCTCATGCCAAAAATCAGACGATTGAGATTGCACACTCGCGACATCTATCGCTTTAGCCGAACTAATCAATAATGGCTTTACCTTACTGATGGCAACGCCTTTTGCTAACCATGCATTAATCTCATGGATTTGTTGAATATTTTCGGCAGTATACAGCCTGTGCCCCTTGGGAGTACGCTCAGGGATAACAAGCCCAAAACGCCGCTGCCATGCCCTTAATGTCACCGCATTAACGCCAGTAAGCCGCGACACCTCACCGATCGGCAGCAATTCGCTACTGCTGGGATTATCAGCTGCAAGCTCTAAATTATGATCTTCCATTTTTGTCTCTTAACTCATGAATCAGATTGGTTGGCCCAAGCATGTTGTGCTAAACCATTTCGTCAATCGTGGTTTGTATCTGTTAAGCCATTTTGATCAAACGCACCTATCAGCAAAAACCTAGTAGGCATAACGCAGTTTTAACTCCTCCGGATGGGGATTTAAGTACACTTGATCTTCAATATATGGCGTTGGGAATTGTCTTAAGTAATGGTTAATCAAGGTGATTGGCACTAACAGAGGCAAGAGTCCTTGACGATATTTCATAATCATTTCAGACAGTTCTTGTTTTTGCTCCTTAGTTAAGTGCTTTTTAAAATAGCCCTGAATATGCTGCAAGGTGCTGGTATGATTTCTACGGGTCGCATTGATTTTTAAGGCGGTCATAAAGCCTGTAAAATAGCGGTCAGCAGTCGCTTCAATATCCTCAATATTGGCCACAATCGGTCCAAGCTCGCGATACCATTTAGGACTGTGGGCCATTAATAAGTACTTATAACGGGAGTGAAACTTCACTAACTTATGCTTAGTCAGCCCCTCGTGACGCATTGTATGCCAATCGTGATAGGCGTAGACCCGAGTAAAAAAGTTTTCCCGCAGCACCATATCGTGCAAACGCCCTTCTTCTTCAACCGGTAAATGAGGATAACGTTCCATCAATTTGCGGGCAAATACGCCAATACCGGATTTAGAGCCGTTATTGGTGCCAATCTTGTACTCTGTCACACGTTCCATACCGCAGGTTGGGGATTTAGCACATAGTAGATAACCGCCTAAAAAATCTAACTCTTCTACTTTGCGCTCACTGAAATCATTGAGTTTTTCGGTGACATCTAAACTTCCATCCGCGCTCTGTACCCGTATTTGTTCACCATCGCGTACTAAACGAATACTTTTACGAGGTGCGCCTAGGCCAATCGCCATTTCTGGGCAGATAGGAACATAATCAAAAAATGGGGCAATTTCTTGATTACAATAGGAGGAATTTTTATGACCACCGTCAAAACGTACCTTCTCCCCTAACAGGCACGCACTGATCCCTATTTGAATACGTTGCGGATTAAACTTGTACATAATGAGATTCCTTGTATCAATTTAGATACTATTACGGACCACTCTTGTACAAGGATCAAGTTTTTGTACAATTTTTTATAAAAATATTTTTCTACTAAAAATCCAACGAAAGTCGCCAGAGTTTGGCCTTGATATTGCTTAATTTATTTGCCCTATTGGCGCGGCATCTGAAAGTGAAAATCGACGAGGAAAAATAAGGAAATGACTGTCATCAATCCCAATAGCTATGCGGCCATCGCGTTGAACCAAGTAAAATCGTTGCAAACTCAGCAAACGCAAGGTGTATCAAGCCCTGCGGAAAATCCGAGAGCTCAAATGACAGCCCCGCAAGATACAGTCACCCTATCTGGCGGCGTGACTCGAGATGCTGAAACCAGTGATACCTATAGTCAGCTTGCGCCTAATGCCAAACAACATTACACCGCTAATGTGCAACATATTGCCGGTACGGCAGAGACTGAAAAGCCGCATAATAGATTAGAAGACGCAATGCAGGCGATTCTCGATAAACGCACAGGCATTGATAGGGATAAGCTTAAACAGCTAGATGCGGAGATAGCAAAAATAGCAGGTGATGACAGCTTATCCGAAGAGGAAAAAGCAAAAAAAATTGAATTACTCCAAGCTCAAAAAGTGGAGCTAATTAAAGAAGCCACTGAGAAAAATGAAGAACGACAACGCAATAACCAGGCTGAAGTCTATTTTAGCTAATGGTTAAGATTCTGCGCTAAGAAGCCAAAAAACTGAGATGTTGATGATATAACTGAAAATACCGTCTTAACACATGCTATCGCATTTCCTGCCCATGGGCTGTCTCGCGCCAGTAACGAGCTTCGAAAACAAGGGATATTTGTCTCCGCCAGTGACGTGCGATCCATTTGGTTACGGCATGGCTTAGAGAGCTTCAAAAAGCGATTAAAAACCCTCGAAGCCAAAGTCGAGCTAGAAGGAATAATCCTTTCGGATGAACAAGTTGCCGCCCTTGAGCGTAAGCAACAAGACGATGAAGACTGCACCTGTGGTGAAATTGAAACGCATCATCTAGGTTATCTCGGCTCACAAGATACCTTTTACGTTGGTAGTCTTATCGGCGTA
Organism: Shewanella sp. POL2; assembly: GCF_000282755.1. Taxonomy (NCBI): domain Bacteria; kingdom Pseudomonadati; phylum Pseudomonadota; class Gammaproteobacteria; order Alteromonadales; family Shewanellaceae; genus Shewanella; species Shewanella sp. POL2. The sequence continues at coordinate 26,703 of NZ_AKZL01000043.1, read as the reverse complement.
GGCAGGATTTATCAGCAAACCTTTGCCGATACTTACAGCAAAGTTGCTTTCGCGAAACGGTATACCTCGAAAACCCCAATCACCTCGGCCGATTTACTCAACGACAGAGTATTACCGTTCTTTGAAACACAGGCACTGCCCATGTTGCACATTTTAACTGATAGAGGAACCGAATACTGTGGCAAAGTGCAACAGCACGACTATCAGCTGTATGTAGTGGTCAAGTAAAATTGGCCACGGTTTTAGAGTCATTCCAATATAAACGTTCTGACTCATTTGGCGTTAACCCACCATTATATTGATGGGGTCTGGTCTCACTGTAATATCCAGTGATGTAATTTGTGATCTCTTTATCTGCTTCTGTAAAATTCCCATAACCACTTGCGGGTATCCACTCAGATTTCAAACTTCTAAAGAAACGCTCCATTGGTGCGTTATCCCAACAATTCCCGCGACGACTCATACTTTGCTCAATCTGAAGACGCCATATTAATTGTCTGAATTTCAAGCTTGTGTAATGTGAACCTTGATCGCTGTGATATATCACATTCTCAGGCTTCCCCCTTAACTCAAATGCCATTTTCAAAGCTTTACAGGTCAGCTCACTATCTGGTGATAATGACAAAGCCCATCCAACAGGTTTGCGGGAAAATAAGTCTAAAACAACAGCTAGATAGGCCCAACGATTACCGACCCAAACATACGTCACGTCGCCACACCACACTTGATCTGGTTGAGTTACTGCAAACTGTCGATTAAGCGTATTGGGGATTGCAACATGCTCTTGTATCGCTTTTCGATAAGAATGCTTAGGCTGCTGACAGCTTAATAACCCAAGCTTTTTCATTAGATTACGAGCTCGATAACGACTGAGACCAATCCCTTTGTTAGTCACTAATTGCGCTATCGTTCGAGCACCGGCAGAGCCATGACTAATACGATGTGCGGCCTTCACTTCACTGCATAAAATAGTAAAGTCTGCATCAATATGTTCTTTTCTTTTTAGCCAATACTTATAGCTACTTCGATGTACTTTGAATGCATTACAAATTGTGAGAATAGAGTGGCTCTGCTTGAGTGCGCTGATTAGCGTAAATTGTTCATCGAGTCTGACATCAAGAGAGCGGTAGCCTTTTTTAGGATAAGATTGTGCTCCTCAAGACGAGCTATTTGCTTCTTCAGCTCACGGATTTCAATTTGTTCAGGGGTAATCGGAGATGCTTTTGGTGTGCCACCCTGGCGTTCTAGTTTTAACTGTCTCACCCATTTATCCATAGTGGACTTACCTACGTTCATCGCCTTTGCAGCTTCGATGATGCTATGGTTTTTATCGAGGACTAATTGGGCTGCTTCAAGTTTGAATTCAGCACTAAATGTTTTTCTGGTTGTCGATCTCATGTGTTCACCTAAAGTCATCTACGAGGTAATAATATCACCTCTATTTAGGTGGCCAAAATTAGTGTGCCACTACAGTATCTAGCGATTAACGATATGGATATAGGACACACCAAGACGAAGGCGCGACACCCGCAAACGAATGGGATCTGCGAACGGTTCCATAAAACTATTTTGAGTGAGTTTTATCAGGTTACTTTCCGAAAAAAACTGTACGGTAACATGGAGGAACTACAACAAGATCTGGACGAATGGCTGGCTTATTACAACAATGAACAAACCTATCAAGGTAAAATGTGCTGCGGCAGAACACCACTGGCCACATTAATAGATGGGAAACGGGTTTGGGCTGAAAAGAATTTAGCTCAAACCTAAGCTAACAGTGGCACTCTAAAAAATGGGCAACTGTCAGATCAGGTCTGAGATAGTAAACCTCAACTAACACATGAAATAATGCAGAAACCTTGAAAAGGAGTAATGCTATGTACAGTGTTTTTATCTTTTTAAATAGCCCCAAACCATATTTGGACTATGCCCATTAAGTCGCACCATTTTCACCCACATAAGTGTCATGTGTTCCAAATGAAGTGCTTGGTTCAATCCACCAACGTCAAGTGGTTCCCAGCCTAGTTGTTCAATAAGCTCTTTGACCTGTTCTTTTGCTTGTTGACTTGAACCACAGTACATCATGACGGGCTTAACGTTGTATTTTGGGTATGAGTTGTCTTCAAAGTTCTCATAGCCATAGATGGTAAATGCTTTAACTACCTCAGCCTCAGGCACCAAATTCTTAATCATCTCAGAGCCAGATGTTTCACTATTAAGACCGTGAGAGATACCCGCGCCAACCGGATTAGTACAATCGACGATTATTTTGCCTGACAACTCCTCTTTGACATGTGTTAGAGCGGCTTCGTTGGCTCCATACGGGGTTGCCAGAAATACAATTTCAGCCTCACCGACCGCCATCTTCGGAGACGATACCTTGATATTCGGGTTACGACTTACAACCTTTGTCACACTCTCAGAAGTGGGATCACTTGACGCAAGTGTGACGTCGTGTCCCAGTTTTTGTAAGTGGAATGCGAGAGCCCCCCCGACATTGCCATATCCAATAAATGCTATTTTCATTTTTTCACCTTATTTTCGTTTATTTGGTAAGTTTCCAACCCCGCTATTACGCGACTGGTATTGGATCCCAAGTTGTCGCCTAGCAATCTATCTAGCTATCTAGCAGCAGTGTATCCTCTTCTTTTTATTCAATATTTAACACATTATGGTTTTCTTGCCGGCAGTTGGATTGGTTGATTTAGGATTGACGACATGCCCTTACTCAAATTCCAAGACAATAAAACCTATGACGTTGTTACCGAATATCGTTCAGCAATATGGTTTACCAAGTGGTGTCCCACCCCTTTGATTTAGCTAAAGGCGAGTAAGCACATATCGCGATATTGATTTGATTACAAAACTCGACCACTTCTTGCTGCTGTAGAAATGGGTGTATCTCTAATTGCTTTACCGAGGGCAATATATTGGCATGGTGAATTAGCTCGGGCTTGGCTCCACCAGAAGCCTGCTGGCGAATGTGTCACGATAGAGGTAGAAGGGTTAGCAATCACAATTGCCACGCGCTTTTTCTGTAATGTTAATTCACCTGAACTGGTCATAAAATCTCCTTCCTGAGTTAAGAATGATTATTGACCAGTAACGAAAACTGATAAAGACTCAAAAATAATACTTATTGTTAACCAAAAGGATAACAATGGACACATCTGAAATGACATCGTTTGTGAAAGTTGTGCAGGCAGGCAGCTTCACAAAGGCGGCTGAAAACACGGGCAAACAAAAAGCTTATCTGTCCCGTGTGATAACAAAATTGGAAGAACAATTAGGCGTCAGACTGCTTGATAGAACAACGCGTTCACTGTCTTTGACAGAGCTTGGGCGTGAAGTGTATGAGCGTAGCTTGAAAGTATTAGAAGGGATAGAGGATATTGAACTCACCGCTCAAAGAGCGTTAGGCGAGCCTTCTGGCACCCTCAAGATCTCCTGTGGCACAGAGTTTGGAATGATAGCTGTAAGTAACTGGATAATGGGCTATTTGGATAAATACAAAGGGGTAAAAGTCGAAGCTGATTATACTAATCGAGTGGCTGATATTGTCCATGAAGGTGTAGATATAGCAATTCGCCTTGGAGAATTGAGTGATTCAAATCTGGTTGCCAAGAAACTAGGAGAGCTTAAATACGGGCTATACGCCGCTCAATCTTACCTAGCTACCCACACTCTTCCGGCACATCCCGTATGGCTAAACCAACATCAAGTGATTAAGTTCTCTGGTGGGAGCCACTCCAAACCGTGGTCTCTGCAAAAAGACAAAGAAAAAATTGAAATAACAGGGGATAGTAAACTGAAAGTCAATAATGTTTTTGTCGCTAGAGATGCCTGTATCAATGGATTTGGTGTTGCCAAACTCCCAACAATCATCGCCGAGCCTGCGCTCAAATCTGGTCAGATTGTTCAAATCTTTGAAGATTGGGAAGGACCAAGAACACCTGCGTATGCTGTTTATCCTAGTTCCAGATACATGACGCCTAAAGTCAGAAAATTTATCGATCATGCCGCAGAAAATTTTGGTTCCAATTGGTAGTGTTCAAATTTCTGTGTCATTTCTGACATGATATTTACTAAAAAAGATGATTTATGACTACTACACACCCATTATATTGAAATGATGTCTATGAATCACACAATTCAACTTGCTGCTGTTGACAACTTAGGGGCGAAAACACGTTCGTGGTTGGATTTTTTATAACGCTTTCAACCTGCCCCCTAAGTCATATCCGATAGGCAAACTAGCGTTTCTTAACACCTAAAGCGCGCTTTTTAGCCCGTTGTTTTTGCGCAGCTTTGCTATTGCGTCTTGGCTCGGAGGTCATGTTGTTAAAATCGGGTTCAAAGCCAGGATACCACTGCTGTGGCAAACGCTTATCGAGCAGTACCTCGACCTCTTCAAGTAATAGCGCATCCTCTTGGCTAAAAAGCGTAATGGCCATCCCGGCACTGCCAGCCCGACCTGTACGACCGATACGGTGAATATAATCTTCAGCAATAAACGGTAATTCGAAATTAATCACATACTGTAGCTCAGCAATATCAAGCCCACGAGCTGCCACATCGGTGGCGACTAAAACTTGCACTTGTCCTTGTTTAAACTCCTGCAATACCTTTTCCCGCGCACCTTGGGATAAGTCGCCATGGAAAGCTTGCGATGCCACCCCGAGTTGATTGAGTTGAGTGGTCAGCTTATCGACACCCTGCTTAGTGCGGCTAAAGATCAACACTTGCTGCCAATTTTTGCTACGGACTACATGGCTGACAAACTCAGTTTTACGTTCGCTATCAATCGCATAGACTCGCTGCTCTATCTGGGCAGCGGTCGAATTACGTTTAGCCACTTCAATCAATTTGGGATTACGCAGAAGGTTTTTGCTAAAACGAAAAATCGAGTCATCCAAAGTGGCTGAAAATAGCAGGGTTTGTCTGTGAGCGGGCACTTGCTTAAGCACGGCTTTGATTTCATCCATAAATCCCATATCAAGCATCCGGTCGGCTTCATCAAATACCAGTGTGTTCAATTGGTTAAGATTGAGTACCCCCTGACGCAAATGATCAAGCAAACGGCCTGGGGTGGCGATCAACACATCTATCCCGGCGTTAAACACCGCTTGCTGCGCCTCGATACTCACTCCGCCGTAGGCGATCCCTACACGAATATCTGTGCCTTTCGCATATTTTACAAAGCTTTGCTGAACTTGTAGCGCCAACTCCCTCGTCGGCACTAAAACTAAGGCGCGGATTGCTTTTGGCGCCTTAAGGTTTTCGTTATCAGCGATTAAGTGTTGCAGAATGGGTAATGCAAAGGCTGCGGTTTTCCCCGTCCCCGTTTGAGCCCCCGCCATCACATCCTGTTTTGCTAAAATGGCGGGAATGGCTTCAACTTGAATAGGCGTGGGTTGTTGATAACCAAGTTCAGCTAAGGTGTTAACTAATTGGGTATTTAAGGAAAGCGCGCTAAAAGACATGAAACATCACCAAAAACAATCATGCCGCAATGTTAGCAGACCGGACGGACTGCGACCAGTTTACGCTCGCGCCTTTAATATCATGCTTATCGGTCACAGCCACACTACTACTTAGGTTTGGTAAACAATTACGCTTCAGTAAAAAAGGCCTCAACATCCGCTGGTAATTGTGGGCGGCTAAAGAGATATCCCTGTGCTTGGTCGCAAAAATTTTGAGTTAAAAACTCGGCTTGCTCGGTGGTTTCTACCCCTTCCGCAACAATATCTAATTTTAAGGCATGGCCAAGGGCAATCACAGCTTTAGCTATCGCGGTATTGTTGGTATCGAAGGGAATGTCTCGTACGAAAGACTGGTCGATTTTAAGCTTATGAATTGGAAGTTTTTTCAAATAATTCAGTGATGAATAACCCGTACCAAAATCATCGACCGAGAGCTCAATGCCCAAATCACCTAACAATTTTAAATCACGAATCGCGACATCCGGATTATTCATCATCACACTTTCTGTCACTTCAAGCTCAAGGCAAGTTGCAGGTAAGCCTGTTTGCGTTAGGATACGTTTCACGTCCTCCACAAAGGAGCCACGTTGCAACTGCTGTCCTGCGACGTTAACCGCAATGCGGCCAAACTGTTTACCGTCAGCCAACCAACGCACACCTTGCTGGCAAGCCGTTTCAAGCACCCACAAACCAATATCGTAAATTAAGCCTATTTTTTCGGCGACGGGAATAAACATCCCAGGGGAAATTTGTCCTAAAATCGGATCGTTCCAACGCAATAGCGCCTCAACTCCAACGGTTTTACGGGTCACCAAATTTAATTTGGGTTGATACATCAAATACAGAGAATTTTGCTCAAGTGCACCATAAAGCGCACTCTGCAACTTTAAATGCTCGATCGATTCTTTAGTCAATGATTCAGTGTAAAAGGCATAATTATTTCGCCCCTCACTCTTAGCGCGATACATGGCGGCATCGGCATTGCGTAGCAGCGTATCAGCATTACTACCATCACTTGGGTAAAGGGAAATCCCCATACTGGCGGTAAGGCGTAAATGATCCCCGGTGCTTACCACAAAAGGTAGATCAAATACTTGGCGCAATTGGTTAATTGCCGCTGTAGCATCCTCATGGCCTTGAATGCCGGAAATCAGCGCCACAAACTCATCGCCACCAATACGTGACAACACATCTTGCTCCTGTAATTGGCTGCGAAGACGTTTAGCCAGTTCCACCAGCATTTCATCGCCAATACTATGACCAAAACTGTCATTAATGTGTTTAAACAAATCCACATCAATAAAGACTGTCGCTAATTGGGCATTGAGTCGTTTCGCATGTCTGAGTTCTTGCTTAAGCTGCATCATCAGCTTCATGCGATTCGGCAAATGAGTCAGTGGGTCAAAATAAGCTAAATGAGCAAGTTGCGCTTCACTCTGCTTTTGAGCGGAGATATCGGCAAAGACTGCGACAAAATAGCGGATCTCCCCAACCTCATCGTAGATGGCGCTAATAGTGATATTTTGCGGAAAAATAGTGCCATCTTTACGTCGATTCCAAATTTCACCATTCCACTTACCAGCATCGAGTAAATGATTCCACATGGTTTCAAAAAAAGCTCTATCGTGACGGCCGGAATTAAATAAGCGTGGATTTTGCCCAAGTAACTCTTCCCGCGAGTAACCTGTAATCTCGTAAAAGGCACCATTAACATCGGTAATATTACCGTGCCTATCAGTCACGACTACACCTTCAAGGGAGTGTTTAAAGACATTGGTAGCGAGGGTAAGTTGTTCTTCCACTTCTTTATGTTTAGAGATATTACGGGTCATGCCTATCACGCCCGCCAGTTCACCCTCGGGCGTTAAGGCGGGGATTTTAAGGGTCTCTAGCCATAAGTGTTTATTTTGATTCTCACCATCTAAACATTCGGCAACAATAATTGGCGCCCCAGTCTCAATAGCAAGTTTGTCACCATTGAGAAAAATATCCGCAATCGCTCTGCCAAATAGCTCTTCGTCCGTCTTACCAATAATGTCACTACGGGGTAGCTCCCACGCATTTTCAACACTTTGGTTGCAAATGGTGTAAACACCGTCGGTATTTTTGACCCAAATATGCTCTTCAAAACTATCGATAAAGGTCTGCAAGTCAATAACATCCATCGACTTCGCATCACCGCGCAAGGCGGCCATTTGCAGTCGTTGAGCCCTGTGCAACTCACTCAAATTAAGCTGTAGGCTATTAACCGTTAGGGACGCGAGTTGCAGTGCCTTATCATCTAACTGTAAAGGAGTATGATGATATAAACAAAATACCCCGAAATGCGCTCCAGAATTCCAGATGATAGGCAAATAAATTAAGCTTCCAAGTCCGGTATCACGCCATTTTGGCGTTGATTTTACATCAGGGATCAAGGCTTGCTTGAATGCAGCAGCATGACGTACATCCAACGGAATATTAACCTGATGATGACTAAAGGTACTCGATTCGTTGAAGGGATCATGGGAAGCGGAGCGAGTGGATGGGGTATTAACTTTAGGTGTCGCGTGTTGATAGAGGTTTAAATGAGCTTTATGATTAAAATGCCGAACAAGAGCTTCTATATCAACAAGTTGGCATCGTTCAGACTGAATTAACTGACGATATTCACCCGCTGCATTCGCAGTTAAAATCACCGCATGCGACTGAGTGATATTGGCGACTAACTGTAAGTCGTTTGCCCAATCTGTTAACTGCTTTTGTGAAATTGCAAAATCAATCATAAGCTTGCTAACTATAGCCTCTACAATTCCATGTTAAATAAGGACAACAAGCGCCCCCTAAAAAACACTACACCAACAACAATACCCACCCACTGTCTGAACAAAATCTGAGCCTAGGCTGAAGTACAAAACCAGTACAATCCCATGCTCAATTGACAGATATTACCGCAGACACTCAATCATCGTCATTCACTAATACATAATTATTTGAGTTATTAGCAGATTAGTTTGTTTCAGATAACGAAATTTAAACACCATTATCGCCAACAGACTCACTGTCGATAAAGGTTAGGCTCAAAGCTACTCAAAAATGAGTTCGTCAATAAAAGCTTAGCAATAAAACATTTGAATAAAAATCAAACATCTTCATCTTAGTTTTGCAAGCAAAAATTCACGCCAACAAACAGGGCCGAATCCCAAGGCATAGCCTCCTCGCATAAGGATTGTTTAAGTAGAAATTACCGTCTTTTCATTGACAATAACATTATCCTATTGTCTACAATGGAAATAATCAGAAAGAGAAACAAGGATTTTTATGCCTACCGTGCCTACAGCCACACCCGCCATCCCGTTAACGAGCCAGCAGCTTTACCGAAAGTCAGAACTTAAACAGCTTAATACTGAGTGCCAATCTACAGCCCAGCTCACGCCACTCGATGATATTGTTGGCCAAGAACGTGCCCAACAGGCGGTAGAATTTGCCATGGGGATAAAAGAAAAGGGTTATAACATCTATGCGATCGGCCAAAATGGTCTCGGAAAACGAACCATGATGCTGCGCTATCTCAATCGCCACGATCCCATAAAACCCGCGTTATTTGACTGGTGCTATGTGGTCAACTTTGACGATACCCGCAGCCCTAAAGTGCTAAAACTCACCGCAGGCACGGGGCAAGAGTTTAAGAAATCCATCGAGAAACTCATGCTCAAACTGGTAAGAGCATTACCCTTAGCCTTTGATAATGAAATGTATTATGCCAGAGCTGAAAAACTTAAAAGCCAACTGATACAAAAGCAAGAAACCGCACTCACAGAGCTCAGCGAAGAGGCCAAACAAAAAAATATTAGTCTGAGCTTAACCATGCAGGGAGATTATCAAATGATCGCCCTCAATGGTGATGAACCCCATGATGAAGCCAGCTTCAGCGCCCTCACGGAAGCCGAGCGTAGTCAATTCGAAAGCAATATCAATGGGCTAGAAGTAAAACTCAGGAGTATTATTCGCCAAAACACTGAATGGGAAGAAGAATTTAGTGATACTCAGCAGGAACATGATGAACAAGTTGCCAAGGATGTGTTGATCCACTTTTTTAAGCCATTGAAGGATAAGTACAAACATCAACCAGATGTCAGAGCATTTTTAACCGGAATGCAGGCAGATATCCTAAGTAATTTAGATATTTTCCTTGAAGAAAGCGAAGAACAACTCGCCCTAGCCTACGCTTCACTTGAAAAGAAAATGCCCCGCCGCTATCAGGTCAATGTACTTGTATGCCAAGGCGAACAGAAATTCCCCATCGTGGTCGAAGAAAGCCCAAGCTACCACAGCCTGTTTGGTTATGTTGAAAACGCGACCTTCAGAGGTACAGTGTTTACCGACTTTTCATTGATCCGCCCAGGAAGTTTACATAAGGCAAACGGTGGCGTGCTATTAATGGACGCGATCAAAGTGCTTGAACGCCCCTATGTTTGGGATGGGTTAAAGCGAGCATTGCGTTCACGCAAGTTGGATCTGAGTTCATTAGAGCGGGAAGTCTCACTATCTGGCACCATTTCATTAGCACCGGAACCGATCCCGTTGGATGTAAAAATTATCCTGTTCGGCGACCATGAAACCTACCAACTATTACAGCATTATGATCCTGATTTCAGTGAGTTATTTAGGGTAACTGCCGACTTTGAAGATGTCATGGATAGAACCGACGACTCCGAAGCCCATTATGCCCGATTTATTTCCAGTATTGTCCACGATAACAACATGCTGCACTGCGACCGTAGCGCCATTGCACGCATCATTGAATACAGCTCACGTGAGGCACAGGATCAACAGAAGCTCTCACTGCACTCTGCTAATATTGCCAACCTATTACGGGAATCCAACTTTTGCGCAAAAGCCGCAGCAAGTGAACAAATAGAAAAGCAGCATGTTGAACAGGCACTTAAAAATCAAGAGAAACGCGTCTCCCGCCTGCATGACAACATCATGGAAAGCTTCGTGAATGGCACCACACTAATTAATACTCACGATAAAGTCGTTGGTCAAATCAATGCGTTATCTGTTGTTTCTACTTCAGATCATCAATTTGGTCTGCCTAATCGCATCACCGCCACGACCGCGTATGGTAAAGGAGAAGTGCTGGACATCGAACATAGGGTCAAACTCGGTGGGCGAATACATTCTAAGGGGGTTTTAATCCTCACCGCCTATTTAGCCTCTGTGTTAGGTAAAACCGCGCAAATTCCTCTCACCACTTACCTCACCTTCGAGCAATCCTACAGCGGTGTCGATGGTGATAGTGCGTCAATGGCCGAATGCTGCGCTATTATCTCCGCTATCAGTGAGTTGCCCTTAAGACAAGATATTGCCATTACTGGCTCAATGAATCAGTTTGGCGAAGCTCAACCTATCGGCGGGGTTAATGAGAAAATTGAAGGCTTTTTCGATGTGTGTCAAATCAAGGGTAGAACCCCGAGTCAAGGAGTGATTATTCCCAAGTCGAATATTGCAAACTTAATGCTACGCCAAGATATTGTGGAAGCGGTTGAACGTGGTGAATTCCATATTTGGGCGATTAACCATGTTACTCAAGCGATGACTTTGCTATTAGGTAAAGCCGCTGCGATAGTGCAAACCGATGAGAGTAAACACACAGAGCACTATGCATCAGATTGCGTGTTCGGCATTGCCCAACACAAACTTAATGCTTTGAGAGCACTCAGCAAAACGAATTCATAGTCTCGATTGAACAACAGATACAAAAAGCAAAAAGGGTTAGCTTAGCTAACCCTTTTTTACCAGCGTTGCAATCTAAACCTTAAATCAAGGTTGCTAACATCTCATCACTATAAGCCACCAGCTCCTCGCCTTTACGCACTTTAGCAACATAATCGGGGTTAGCGATAAAGGGGCGACCAATTGCAATTAAGTCAAATTTATTCTCAGCAATGGCCTTGCTCGCCGTCTGTGCACTATAACTGCCCACACCCACTAGCGTTTTGCCATAGTGTGCACGAACATAACTTGATGCAGAGCCGCCTAAGTAATCAAACTCCATACTGTCATCGAAAATACCGATATGCACAAAGGCCAGATCGCGTTTTTCTAACTCAGGAAGTAAATAATCAAAAACCGCACGGTCACGGCTATCGCTTGCCATATTGAAATAGGCGCCAGGGGAAATACGTAAACCCGTTCTGTCTTTACCAATACGCGCGGCAATTGCATCGACCACTTCTAAGGCAAACCGTGACATATTGGCTGGTGTGCCACCATATTCATCGGTACGACGATTACTATCATGGTGTAAGAATTCATCAATCAAGTAACCATTAGCACCGTGGATCTCAACGCCATCAAAGCCGGCTTCAATCGCATTCTCAGCCGCTTTTGCATAATCACGCACCAGCCCCTGAATATCTTCAACCGTTGCAGCTTTTGGCGTTACATAGGTCAATTCACGCATTCTTGGCACACTGCCTTCAATTTTCTGGGCAGAAGGAGCCAGCACATCACCACCACCGAAGAAATGTGGGTGAGCAACACGGCCTGTATGCCATAATTGCACAAAAATCTTACCGCCATTGGCATGCACAGCATCAGTCACTTTGCGCCAGCCTGCAATTTGCCCTTGGGTAAAAATACCGGGAGTGTTTGGGTAGCCTTGGGCATCAGGGCGAATAATCGTGGCCTCAGAGATAATCAATCCGGCTTCAGCACGGCGTGCATAGTAAGCCACCATATCATCGGTAGGAACCAAGTCGGCATCAGCCATACAGCGCGTTAATGGCGCCATCAAAATACGGTTTTTTAAGGTTATCGTGTCATTAAGCTTATAGGTGTCGAATAGATTACCTACAGAGTTCACTGCATTTTCAATCGTCATTGGTTAAACCCCATTCTTGAATGTACGTTCAAGATATTACTATTTGAATGATCATTCAAGAACATTTTTGAATGTTTGTTCAAAATTAGTTAGAATCTCCGGCAAGTATCGGTAAGAGGTAAGAATGCAATGCGAAACGCAGAGTTTGATAGGGCGCAAGTACTCAGGGGGGCAATGGCGGCCTTTATGCGTAAGGGATATACCAAGACCAGCATGCAAGATCTCACCCAAGCCACCGGATTACACCCTGGGTCCATTTACTGTGCTTTTAGTAATAAACGTGGATTACTCATTGCCGCTATCGAGCAATATCAACAGGATAGAAACGAGCAATTCAAGCTTATCTTCTCCAACAACCAGCCAGTGCTTAAAAATTTAAAAACTTACTTAGATAATGTCGTCGTCGAATGTATCAGCTGCGATAGCCAGCAAGCCTGTTTACTGACCAAAGCGTTAAATGAAATCGCCGAGCAAGACGATGAGATTCAACATATTATCAGTCAGAATCTCCACCTATGGCAAAACGCACTCACCGCACAATTTGAACTTGCAGCTTCTCAAGGAATGTTACAAGGGCAGCTCAATAGCGAGCAGAGAGCACAATATTTAATGATTGGAATTTATGGCTTACGAACCTTCGCCCACACCCATCCGCAGGCGGAGATATTGCAGCAATTAGCCAATAAACTGTTTGATGATGTTTGCAGATAACAGCCGAACCTGACGCTTATTTAACCGAACGCATAAAGCAAAAGGACGATAAATCAACTTATCGTCCTTTCAATATGATGTTTTGCCAGTATATTTTTTCTTAACCTATATTTGCCTGTGCAAAAACACGCTCACCGAGTGAGTTCAAAATCTTACACTCACCTTCTAATACGGCAATAATGGATTTTCCTTTGCGAAAACTTGCAGGAATCATCACACGACCTGACTCGCTAACAGGTAAACCTTGTAACACCGAATTGTGCATAATTAACCCAACGGGCGCATCATAATACAAAACTGTAACAGTCGCTTGTGTTGCTTGCATAACTTTTAACTCACATTAAGCAGAATCTACTGCTATCGATCAAAGTGGCAAGAGTCTCCGTTCATCTCTTATGAAAACAAAACTCAAAACTTGTTTTACCATTTAAAATCAACAAATTAAAAACTCAAAGCGATATAACTTTGTACAAAAGATAAAGACATCATCGCGCCATGAATATCACATCATTTAAGCACTTCGGCAAATAGATGCCAATCTATTTCTATTTTGTTAATCAAATCCGCGCAATCGATCACACTTAAGTAACAAGGGCAGATGAATATTTATCTACAAAATAAAAGCGTTAATTCTATATTAAACTACTGTTACTTCGCTTTAAACCCTACTCGAAAACCGCCCCAGTGTTTACCATTAACATAAATGGGTACTGACAAGTCATGCATAATCTCCCCGGTATCTCGCTTATAGGTTTGCAGTAAAACAGGATCCGTATGTGTCCCACAACGGCTGCCCGTAGGGTCATTAAATAAGCGTTTAGTGCGATTGTGCACCATATCAACCTCAACTTTGCCCGTTAATGCTTGGCTAAAGCGTTTATTATGGGTTGGGAAATAACCTTTTTTATCAACGGCTCCAGCATAAATGATCTCACTATGCTTAGCTAAAATCGGTTCTTGAATCGCGGGGAAATGTTGATCGGTGAAACGGTCAAATGCTGTGGTATATTTCTGCGGCTGAGTATTGGCAATTGGCTGATATTTGGGACTAAACAACTCTGCTTCCGTAAAACTACGATTAGCTAATCCTTGCGCAAGTTTCTCTCCGCAAGCTTTTGCCGCTTCATTAGCGACTAATAGCACTTGTTGATCAAAGGTTTGAGTATTCCAATGAGACAGTGCTTTAAATATACCCTCTGTCGTTAATGATAGGGTAAACGCCTGCTCAGAAACTGTCATGCTTTGTCTTCCTGTTGCAGTCAGCGAGTCACGGATCTGCGCTACCGAGTTGCTAATCTCATTGGTGGTATGATTGTATTGCTTAAGGGAGTCTTCCATATCTCCAAGGGCATGCGCAGAACGAGTTACAGAGGTTAAGATATCAGTAAAGTGACCATCCAACTCCCCCATCGCACCGACAACATCAGCAGTTTGCAAAACCACTCGTTCCATTAACGCTGAACTTTTGTCTGTTTCAGCACGAATTTCGAGCAGCATCTTACCGATATCTTGGGTCGCTCCAGCCGTTTTTCCGGCAAGGCTTCGAACCTCATCAGCTACCACAGCAAAGCCTCGCCCTTGCTCTCCAGCTCTTGCCGCTTCAATAGCAGCATTTAATGCCAGTAAGTTTGTTTGTTCCGCAACCGAATTAATGACCTCGGTGATTTTTTGAATTTGTTCAGCTTTTGACTTTAAGGCCTGCACTTGCTGAGCAGCAGTGTTGATATCAGCATTTAATGATTCGATAGCAGATACGCCCTTTTGTGCTTGAGTTCTGCCTTGCACACTCAAGCGCTCAGCCTCTTGGGTTTGGACTAAAATGCTGCTGGCATTATCACCAAGCAAAGCAGTTGTGTTACTCAATTGCGCCGCAGCCACCGCGATAGCACTCGCATGCTCACCATTGGACTCAATCGATTTATTCAATAAATCAATAAAATGTGAGACCTCAGCTGCACCAATTGCAATCTTACTGGTTTGGACGCTGATATCATGCTCAGGAGAGCTTAACCGATTGAGCCTAAGAGCATTTTCATCAGGATTTGGCGCCTTGATACTCAAAAAACGCTTAACAATCCATAATACCCACACACAAACTATCCCGCCTAAAACCAAGGCATGTGTCAAACCGGATAAGGAGATGGCATTAAGTAAAAGGCTGCCAAACACAACTAAGACTAAACTCAGTGCAATGACGATTTTATGTTGTAATTCCATATTTGTATCTCACCAAGAAAACGCACATGCAAAGTGAGAGAAGTGAGTATTCACTTGCTATCCATTGCTATTTGATTGGCCGCAGTAAGCAGAATAGACAAATTCAAGCACTGCGTAGTGAGTCTATCCTTCTGACTAAATTGAACTATTCATCCTAAAACCTATAGTCTATCTTCAGCGCTCTAACGCGCTTATGGCATTAGACATTAGTATAGATTTCGCCGAATTACCCAATAAATCCTTCCTAAAATCCTCTGGCCATTTTTAGCTGACAAAATGTGGTGCTTATCGCTTTATTGACAAGAATTCCAACTCGAGTGACTGCACATACGGCAAGAAAACTGCTACTATCGGCGCAATTTTTTTGAGCTAACGAGATCAAGATGGGCAGAGCATATCAAAACCGTAAAGAATCCATGGCGAAAACAGCTGGCCAGAAAACCCGCCTTTACTCACGCTACGGTAAAGAAATTTACGTAGTCGCCAAACAAGGTGGTGTCGAGCCGGACGGCAACTTATCACTCCGTCGTTTAATCGAACGCGCGAAGAAAGATCAAGTACCAGCACACGTTATTGAACGTGCTATTGATAAAGCCAAAGGTGGTGGCGGTGAAGATTATGATACTGCCCGTTATGAAGGTTTCGGCCCAGGTAACTGTATGGTCATCGTCGACTGCTTAACCGATAACGTAAAACGTACTTTCACCGAAGTACGTCAAGCCTTCGTAAAAAACGATGCCAAACTTGGTACACCCGGTACAGTAGGCCATATGTTTGACCAGTCTGCCGTATTCGTTTTTCCTGGTGAAGATGAAGATGCCATTCTTGAAATTCTGATGATGGCTGATGTCGATGTGAATGACGTTGAAGTGGAAGATGGCATGATCAGTGTTATCGCACCACACACCGAGTTTTTCAAAGTTAAAACGGCACTGACAGATGCAATGCCTAACATCAACTTTGAAGTCGAGAACATCACTTTTGTGCCTCAAACTATGACCCCAGTTTCCGGTGAAGATGTGGCAGTATTCGATAAATTTATCGCCGCTTTAGAAGATTGTGACGACGTGCAAAACGTTTATCACAATGCAGAAATTCAAGATTAATTAAAATCTTACTTAACAAAAACGCAGCCAATGAGCTGCGTTTTTATTTGCGATCATGCATGAAATTCAATCGCTGCACACTTGGCCAAACGCGCCAGGTCTCAATGCGCGCTTCATGGAGGGACTCATCATCGCGATGGGCCATAATCATTATGGAAAATAGTTGCCACTGCCGAAAGCGGCGCCATATCCATACAATACCCACCGACCACTAACACCTGCGAGTAGTAAAGCGTTACCGCATCCGGCAATTGGTATCGCAATGCCAAGGTTGCATTCCTACTTTCACTAACTCATAGGCTAACGACACCGCCACTCCCGCTTAATAAAAACAACGTAGCTTGGTTTTATCAAAAACGCTGCTCACATGGAGTCATTTCACTAAGCAATTGATTTAAAATAAATATATGACATCACTATATAGCTGGCGTTATTAGGCGTGGTTAATAAACCACATATCAGATAAAACTTTACAAACTGAATTAAATAAATAATTCAAATAACTTAGCGGATTAAGACTTTGCCTGCGTGATAGACATAGTCTCTTATGGAATACTTGCCTTAGAATGGATGATAAATTGTTATTGAAGGAAGCAAATAGGTGCAAGGAAATCGATTAACCAAAGCAGAAACGATGCTAATTGGTGCGGGTACCCTCACTTGGGCACTTGTCGCTTGGCTGGGATTTAATCAAGATATTCAAGCCAAGCTACCCACGCTCAACAAAAGTTGCCATATAGCACTTTATGCATTGTTTATATTATTGTTTTTAATGCTGACAATCTTCGAACATTCTCGTAAAAGTCTCAAGATAAATAGGTTTTTAACCATAGTACTTGTTTGCTGTACCCTCGGCTTAATGCTGTTAAGTGAGCATTCCTTGTTACCCATCTTGCTCGTACTGTGGGCGTCACTGTTACCCGAGTTCTTTAGCCGCAATGCTGCTATAGGACAAATCCTGTTAGCCAATCTTAGCTATTACTTCATTCTGCACTCACACACCTCAAACAGTATTATTTTTAATGTCCTTATTTATATGGGATTCCAGCTATTTGCCTATAGTAGTAGTCAAGCGAGATTGTCCGAGCGCGAGTCTCGCCGGATACAGGAACATCTTAATCAACAACTTATCGCCACGAGAGCCTTGCTGAGTCAAACCAGCGAGCAGCAAGAAAGGTTGAGGATCTCACGGGATTTGCACGATATTCTCGGCCACCAACTCACTGCGTTATCATTGCAACTTGAGCTATTAAGTCATCAAGCACCTACGGAGCTCAAATCCACAGTCAATCAGAGTAAATCACTTGCCAAGGAATTATTAGAGAGTATCCGCGCCGTGGTTCGTGCGCAGCGGGTTAATATTGGCCTCGACTTAAAGCCTCCGCTTGATGCAATAGCAAGCCGTTTACCTAATGTTAGCTTGCGGTATAAATCATTAGTGCCGCTACAGTCGACTGAACTGGCTCAAGCCTTATTACTGGTATTGCAGGAAGGGATCAGTAATGGGGTGCGCCATGGCAAGGCCAATCAGTTCACGCTGTCGATGCAACAGCAACAAACCGAACTTATCATTCAACTTAACGATAATGGTCAAGGTATTAACCAAACCGCTTCAACAGGTATCGGGCTCAATAGCATGCAGGAAAGGTTATCAGCCTTTAATGGTAAGGTGTGTTTGCAGCCCAATGAAAATGCTAAAGGTTGTAGCCTTATTATCCGGCTGCCACAAAATACAACAATGTAAAAGACATCCCAACAAAACGGGTTACAAGGAATAAGTCGCTACTTATGGAAAAACTTCAATCGGCAATCACAACTGATAACCCATCTGCACCTCACTCTATCAAGGTGGGATTAGTGGAAGACCAACAGTTAGTTCGTCAGGGGATCGCGAGCCTGATTGCCATTTCTCAGCATATCAAGGTGACTTGGCAGGCCGAGAATGGTCAAGAAGCACTTAGGCTGCTGGAAACTGAAGCCGTAGATTTACTATTAAGCGATATTCGCATGCCAGTGCTCGATGGTATTAGTTTGCTAAAACAGCTTCGCGCCGCACAAAATCCCTTACCAGTAATAATGTTAACCACCTTTGATGACAGCGAATTGTTTTTAAATAGCTTACATGCCGGCGCAAATGGCTTCTTATTAAAGGATGTGTCTCTGGATAAGTTACTGCATGCCATTGAAACGGTTGCCAAAGGTGAGTATCTAATAGAACCTTCAGTACTTGAA
The DNA here is from genome assembly GCF_000282755.1 of Shewanella sp. POL2. Lineage (NCBI taxonomy): Bacteria > Pseudomonadati > Pseudomonadota > Gammaproteobacteria > Alteromonadales > Shewanellaceae > Shewanella > Shewanella sp. POL2. The sequence goes on along the minus strand of NZ_AKZL01000043.1, from coordinate 8,086 downwards.
CAGATGCAGCACCTATCTCATGCATCTCTATCTCCTGCACCTCTCAACATTGCAACTCAAGCGTTGTTATCAGCTCGCGAGCAAGAGATTTTACGCTATATGGCGGGAGGGTTTTCCAATAAAGAAATCGCCGATGCAGTATTTTTGGCCGAAGGAACCGTGAAAAACCACGTTTCAACCATTTTGGCTAAACTCAATTGCCGAGACCGTACTCAAGCAGTACTAAAAGGCTTACAAATCGGCTTAATTTAGAACGGGCCCACCAACGAAAAAGGGCCTTAAAGGCCCTTTTCAATGCAATCACTGCCGCGAAAAACTAGCGTAAATCCATCTCTTGGATAATTTCATGGGCAATAGGTGGCGTTGTGCAGGTCGGCTTTTCATGTAAATCGGCCTTTAACTGACCTTTACGGTGTTTTAGTGCAGCATCCAATTTTTTAGCTGCTGCAGCAATCGCGGGGTACATGATTTCATCCGTACCTGAGGCGGAGATGCGACTGCCTTCGTAATTTGTTCGAATTTCAACCTGAAACTCGCCATGCTCCTTAGCAATAATGATATCGAGCCCAATGAGAGTGGGGAAATGAGTGGCGATTTTTGAAAACTTTTCGTTAACGTGTTCTTTGACAGAATCAGTAACATCGACATGGTGACCAGAAAGATTAATTTTCATAGGTTGTCCCTTTTAGTGTCTTTACTTTTTTTTCGCTTCACTATTAGAGCTTGGGGCATGGCAAATAAAACACAAGCCCCCTAGACAAATATTTCGAATGAAACAGGTATTAGCAGCAGCTAAATGTGAGGCTCATCAAAGAAATAGCACAATACGGGAACGTTAAAATAAATTAACTGGTTGATTTATAACCGACAAAAAAATAAATTAACTGGTTGATTTATAACCGACAAAAAAAATAAATCAACCAGTTGAATGCCAAGTGCTAATACTTACGCTGCACGCTTTGTTGCCAGAATTGCTGCGATAGGTGATGAGTTTTTGTCGATAAGCGCGAAACCTGCTCGCCCCTTGCCGCCGCATCTTGAGTCTGCTCTAAACTCTGCTGTGCCAAATCGCTGATCACATGGATAGCACGACTAATTTCCGCCGCTACAGATGTCTGTTGAGTCATTGCTGCGGCATTGTCATCACTTAAAGAGTTGATCCGAGCGATAGAGGATAACAACTCACCAAAAGCCACACTGGCATCCTGTGCTAAAGAGACTGAGCGCTTAACCTGCTCCTGTCCGGCCGTCATCGTCGATGTCGCTTTTTGCGTGCTATCTTTAAATCGACTGACAATTTGCTCAATTTGTGAAGTTGACTGACTGGTTCGGCTAGACAATTGCCGCACCTCATCGGCAACGACAGCAAATCCCCGGCCAGTCTCCCCAGCCCGTGCCGCTTCAATTGCCGCATTAAGCGCCAGTAGATTAGTTTGGTCGGCGATAGAGCGAATAACTTCTAACACTTGATAAATCGCTTGGCTATCCTGCTCTATGGTTTGGACCACATCGGAAAAATGGCTCACCTGCACACTCAGTTGATGGATAGCTTCGATAACAGTTTCAAGCCGTGAATGGCCGCGCTGTGCAGCCTCATGGCTGGAGACCATTTCAGATGCAGTGCGATGGATATTATCTGTTACCTCAGCAAAACTGGCACTCATTTGTTCCATTGCCGTTGCCGCCTGGGTGGTTTGCACACTCTGACTATCGGCATGCTCCCAGGTATTAGTGATGGTTTGTTTGAGATTAACGCTCTGCTCTTGTATTTCACTTGCTGAATCCGCCATCCGGCCAACAACCCCACCGATTTCAGTAATTAAAAACCGCAGAGCCAGATCAATTTTCCCTATTTCATCCTGTCTACCGGTATAAATACCCATCGCGACGGGATCGTCAATAATATGAGTAGCAACGCTGACCAATGCTTGTAATGGTTGCATAAGCTTGTACCACAATACCCAAGCAACTAAAGCCCCCACAAGTGCGGCTAATAAAGGGGAGTAACATGCCAAAAACGCCGTACGCCGCAATAGCTAAAAACATGGAGGAGAGAATTTTCCCCCGAAATCCTAATCTATCTTTTTTTAATGCTTTAGGTTGTTTACCTTGATTAATGCCTTGATAAACATCTTCAGCTGCTCTGATTTGCTCAGGTGTCGCCTGGCGACGTACTGATTGATATTCATGAATTTTGCCATCTTCATATACAGGTGCAACATAGGCATTGACCCAATAGTAACCGCCAGTTTTGGTCTTGTTTTTGACTATGCCCATCCAAGGTTTGCCGCTTTTAATTCTATCCCAAAGCATTTTAAACGCAGCGGCAGGCATATCCTCGTGACGAACGATATTGTGAGGACTCCCTTGCAACTCAGTAACGCTATATTCACTTATCTGCGAAAAGGTTTGATTAACGTACTTAATATTTCCTTTCAAATCGGTCGTAGAGAGTAGGATTGCGTTTTCAGATAGGTGTTTTTCACCTTTTTTTGAATGTGTTTGCATAGGGATATCAAAATGACTCCAAGTGAAAGTTGCAGGGGATTTTGCCAAAATGACAGAACACCTACTTTGATTAAGTTCACACTGAAAGCAGAAAATTTAACCAAATGCTAAACAAGTAAGATCAATCTCATCAATAAAACCAAACATTTGTGACATATTGCACAGGGTTACGCATAACGCGAGCTAGCACTCAAAATGCGTTAAGGATATTTTGTGCACCGCCTCAATAAATGCAAATGATATTGTTTATCATTTAAATCAACTGCGTTATAATCATCAAAACAATAGCCTGATAGCTCATTAGAATGCCCGCTGTATTCAGCTATGGCTGAATTGGCATTTGGATTAACCGTTTAATATTGACTGAAATAAGTAGCACTTATGTCACATATCCCAACATCAAATTCCCCCCTCTCAGCGATAGCTGTACGTCCTGTATCGGGTTATTTTCAAGCCGCCATTCGGTGGCTAAAACAAGAGCAAACTCAATTTGGTTTGCAGGTATTTGTTCGCGCGAGTGCTGCGTTATTGGCTGGCTATATTGCAGCGGCAACGCTGGCCTGTTTACTGACTCAAATACTGCCAATGTCTCGATTTGAGAGCACATTAACGGCCAATATGCTGGCATTCTTGTTTTATGCCATCGCCATTATTTATGCCTTTTGCGTGCGTAAAACCTGGCATGCGTGGCGGGATCTGATGTTATTTAGCCTCCTGTGTTTTACTCTGCTTAAGGTGTGTGGACAGTAAGATGAAAGAAACCTTTTTTAGAACCTTATCTTGGCTACACACTTGGGCGGGTTTACTCGTTTGCTGGGTATTATTGCTGATCTTTTTTGCAGGCAGCCTGAGTTATTTTCGCCATGAAATCAGCCTATGGGCTGAGCCAGAACTTCACCGCGGTACATTTCAAGACTATCAAACAAATCAATTAATAAGCCAACTTGATAAGGGCCAACACTATATCGAGAGTCATTCGCCAGCGGAAACACAACGCTGGTTAATAAACTTTCCGACCCAGCGTAGCCCTATGCTTAGCTTTGCTTGGCAACTGCCGCCTGAAAAAGGGCAACGTCGTGGCAAAATCGAGCAACATACGGCACTTGCTGATGGGAGTGGCGTCATCACTGACGTCCGCGATAGTCGTGGGGGTGACTTCTTCTATCGTTTACATTTCGACCTGCACTATATGCCCGCCATTACAGCGCGCTACATTGTGGGCGTCTGCACCATGTTTATGCTGATTGCCCTTATCAGCGGTATCGTTATCCATAAGCGTATCTTTAAGGATTTATTTAGTTTTCGTCAAAACAAGGGCGCACGCTCTTGGCTCGATGCCCATAATGTCAGTTCTGTTATTGCGCTGCCTTATCATCTAATGATCACCTATACCGGCCTTATTACCTTGATGCTGATCTATATCCCATGGACGGTAAGCACAGCTTATCCTGAGGATAATCAAGCCTTTTTAAAAGAACTCAATCCGGCAAGACAAACGGAGAAGGCCTCAGGCATTTATGCCGAGCAAGTACGTTTAAGCCAACTGTTACCCCAAGTTAAGGCTGAATGGGGCAATGCGCCAATCAAGCAGGTGATTGTTTCCTATCCTCAAGATAAAAATAGCCAAGTGACCTTCTATCAAAATACTGGCAAAGATGTCACCGATGAATCAACACTCCTCGTGTTTAACGGCGTGACAGGTGAACTCAAATACGCCAGTCCACACGAAGTATCAGGAACGGTGGCAACCTACGACACTATGATGTCACTGCACACCGCGCGTTTTGCTGCGCCGTTGCTGCGTATTTTGTTCTTCTTTTGCGGCTTACTCGGCTGCGCCATGGTAGCGACTGGCACCTTAATGTGGGCAATTCGTTTGCGCCAGAAACAGCAAAAGGCAATCGATAAAGGCGAGAAACCGAGCCGTGGCCTGCGCTTAGTTGAGGGATTAAACTTCATGTTTATCTTAGGCTTGCCCTTGGGTGCGGCTGCATTTTTCTATGCCAATCGCATATTACCCGCCGATTTTGCAACGCGTTCTGCTTGGGAAGTACATAGCTTCTTTATTGCTTTAGGTGCTATGGGCGTGTGGGCATTTTTCGGGCGCAGCAGACGCGATTGGCAAATAGCTCTGGTGCTGATTGGCACACTCTATTGTGCGCTACCCATACTCAATGCACTCACATCGCCAAGCCACTTTATTGATAATATCCAGTCTCAACAGTGGGCTTTGGTTGGTTTTGATGTGTTAGCGGTTTTAATCGGTGTAGTAATGCTATTTGCCAGCACCAAACTCTCATTGGTGGCAAAAACACTGCAAAAACCGAATCGAAAAAATACTATTTCAGATAAAAAACCTATGCGAAAACCCGTTGAGACCACTTACGCAACCGAACTTACCTCATCGCCCTTGGAGGAAGCAAAGTCATGATGCCAGAATTTATCCCTATGCTCGGCATTCTCGGGCTTAGTTATCTCTCCCTTGCGCTGTTTGCGTTAGCTAAGTTTGGCCACTTTAAAGATGTGTTTAAACGCCCACCGTCACAATGGCAGAGCCGCCTGTTAACCCTGTTTGCTTGGCTGTTATTAATCATTAGCTTAAGCACCTGCGCCCACGGGCAAGGCTGGACCTATGGCAGTATTCTGTTTATGGGGATCATCTCACTAGCCGCCATGTTAGTGATTTTGACCCTAAGCTATAGCCCACGCCACCTTCCCATAGGGATAGTTACTGGCAGTGTATTGACTGGCAGCTTACTGTTAAGTGGTGGGATCTAAACCGTTTCACAGATGGCGCACTAAACTGTGCACCCCATGCTGGAGAAGTCTTTTTAGCTAAGCTATAGTGCCCAGATGTCCTGCAATAAGGAGAAAAACATGGGCTTTAACTTAACGGTGAATTGGCAAACCTCGCCAGCAGAAGAAGGCGAATTTTGCCGTGATCACAGTATTACCTTTGGCAGCGGTCAAACGATTCAGGCATCCTCAGCCCCTGAATACAAGGGCAATGCACATTTTGTCAATCCAGAGGAAAGCCTACTCGCGGCGCTGTCTTCCTGCCATATGCTGACCTTCCTCGCCATTGCGCACCTCAAACGCCTCCCCGTCGTGTCCTATGTCGATGAAGCATCTGCGGAACTAGGAAAAAATGAAGCTGGTAAACTTGCCGTCACTAAAATGATCTTAAATCCTAAGGTCGTTTTTGCTGAAGGTGTGGAAGTCACTCAGGAAACACTTGAGAAAATTCACGAAAAAGCCCATGTAAACTGCTTTATCGCTAATAGCTTAGCAACGGATATTCAAATAAAGTTTTGATGGTTATAGGCAAGTTCATGCAGATAGACCTGCCGCAAAAATAACGATAAACCGTTAACCAGCACCAAATCTATAGGCAAAAAAATGGGCGTGGTCTTGGGAACTACAAGACCACGCCCTAACATTGAACAGACTCAGCTTAGCTGAATTAGCTTAAATTTCGGTTAAAAATTTACGTTAAGCCAACTACTTAGCCTTTATATCTTCCGCCATACCTTTCGCTGGCATAGGTTGCGCCTTCAATGCGGGAATAGGCTGCTTAATCAATTCATCCTTAAGATAGCTAATGGCGGTTTCGAGCTGTGCATCGTGGCCGTTAAAGGTCGCAAAGGGTAAGTTATCCACCTCGATATCCGGTGTTACACCATGACCTTCGAGTACCCAGCGGCCATCCATCGCATATTGCGGATATTCGGCGACCCGCGCCATCCCTTTATCTGTGAGTGAGTTACGACCCGATAACCACACGCCAGCGCCCGCCGTTTGCTTACCGATGAGCGGAGCAATCCCCAGCGCCTTGATCCCCGCCGAGAAGGTTTCACCATCTGAGTAAGTCAGCTCGTCGGTTAACACCACTAAATGCCCACGGAAAGTTTGCTGCATATTGGTATTAGGCGTGCCATGGGTTGGCTGCCAAAATGCCCAAGCGCGGCGTAACAGTTTTTCGATAATCCAACTATCAATATTGCCACCACGGTTACGGCGAACGTCGATAATCAGACCGTCTTTGTCATAATTGGTGTAAAACTCACGGGCGAAGCTCTCAATATCGCCGCCGCCCATGGCATATAAGTGCAGATAACCCATCTTGCCCTGGCTCGCCTTGGTCACGACCTCCGCATTATGGTTGACCCAATCTAAATAACGTAATTGGCCATCGACCAGAGTGCTCACAGGCATCACTACGGTTTTATGGCTTTGGCTACCACGTTTAAGCTCCAGTAACACTTGCTTATCCTGTTGATTACGCAATAAGCGGGTCACATCAGCCACATTCCCCACCGGCGTGCCATTGATGGCGAGTAGCACATCGCCTTCTTTCGCATCGACTTCGATACGGCTCAAAGGTGATGCTTGGCTCGGCAGTTCAGGATCATTTCGATAAATGTGGGCAATTTTCACCCCATCGCTAGTTTGCTGTAATCGAGCGCCTAAACTCGCGCCCTTCGCCGCGTCAGGGTCCTTCGGCAAATCACCACCACGCACCTGCGAGTGCAACGAATCTAACTCGCCCATCATCTGCATAAAGATATCGTTTAGCTCATTACGATCCGTTAAACGTGCGAGTAATGGTTGGTACTTAGCCTTGGTTGCCTGCCAATCGAGACCGCGCATTTTTTTATCGAAGAAGGAATCTCTATGCATTAACCACGCATCTTCAAACATTTGTTGCCATTCTAAGCTTGGCGAAATCGCTAATTGCCATTGGTCAGTCTGTACCTTGGCATTGTCGGTATCGCCGAGTTTATCGCCCACATCAACAATCATCAGCGACTTTTCATCACTTTGTTTACGCAGCAACAACTTTTGACCATCAGCAGAGACACTGTAGTTAGCCACATCTTCAGCAAACACTTCGACTTTAGGGCGCTGTTCAGTGAACTTAACTGTCATGAGATTAGGTTGGCTTTCGTCACCAATCGCTTGGTCGAGTACATACAAACGACCATCAATGGCGGATAGCTGGCTGTAATTACCCGAATCAACAGGTACTTGCCATAAACGCTCGCTAATTCCCGCCCAATCAATTTTTACAGGCGTTGGTTTATCTTTTGAGTCAGCGTTTTCTGCCGCCTTTGCCACTAATTCCGTTGGTTTACTGAAGGGGAACTTGGCATTCTTTACTAAGGCAATCGCAAAAATCTGGCTGCGTTTATCAAACACTGGCCCCATATTGCGGTCGCCCCACGGTGAGCTTGGTGTTGCAGTAAACTGGCGATTGGAGAGGAAATATAACCACTGGCCATCACTACTAAAAGTCGGTGAATAGGATTCATACTTGTCACTGGTGAGTGCTTGGGCCTTATTCTCATCCACCGAATAGAGTACGATTTGTGGTCTTTGCTTGCCGATTTCAGCTTTGGTTAGCGCAATAAAACGACTATCACTAGACCAGCGAATATCAGCGTAGGGACCGAGTCCCTCACCGTTGCTGATGATTTTTTGGTTAGTATTTTTCTTTAGATCCAATAGCCACACATTACCGTCGTTATCGTCATGGGCAAGATAACGACCATCGCTTGACTGACTCAGCGACATTCTA
>NZ_AKZL01000042.1:0-41301 GCF_000282755.1 Shewanella sp. POL2 | reverse complement strand
ATTATTACTCTATTTGCGTTGAGCTGATTTGCGTGCAGGTATAAAAAAGTTAGAATTCAGCTGGTTTCGTTTTTTAAGTGGCTATTATGACAAATCAAATCCTGCTTGCCTGTATTTATCTTGTGGTGTTTATCTTTTTGCAGCGAGCATTAACTCAATGGGTGAAAAAACTCTCATTAATGAAGCAGGTGAGTGCGGCCCGTACCAGCCTAGTCACGCGGTTTATTTCCTATGTGATGTTTTTTATCACTTTGTCGTTAATGGCGGTTTCACTTGGATTAGGTTATCAAGATGTGTCGCTGTTTGTTTCCTCCGCGTTTGCGGTGATGGGTGTCGCCTTAGTTGCCCAATGGTCGATCTTGAGCAACTTGACTGCTGGCGTACTGATCTTTTTTGTATTTCCGTATCGGATTGGTGAACGTATTCGGGTGGTGGATAAGGATGAAGATATCAGTGGAGTGATTATTGAAATCGCGCTGTTTCATGTACTTATCCTCAGGGATAATGGCGATACCATCACCTATCCCAATAACTTGATGCTGCAGAAGGCGGTGTTAAAGCTGGCCGATCAGTCACCGCTTGCCGAGCGTCAAGCGTTGCAGGATGGTAAAAAGAAACTCGACCTCGAGTAATCATTCTCCTGTATGTGCGCCATCACTGTACATTTATTAGCAAACTGTTGTCGGCGCACTCGCAAGCACTTAGTTTTATTATCTTGGCGTTAGCTTTCGTTGCTTAATCTGTTTTATATAACAAAATCAGTGTTATTGATTACATTTTCCTCCATTTGTTTACCTTAGATTGTGCCCTGTTGCACGGTTTAGTGCTCACGAATCCGTAGAATCCGCGCTTTTGTTTTTACCTAATGGATCTAATTTAATGAAATCTAAACTTTTAGCTGTGACGATTGGCACGCTACTCGCGACCCAGTTAACCGGTTGTATGGGACAAATGGGTTTAAGCCAAATGGTGACTAAGGGAAATTTAAGTGCGGTGGATAACCGTTATGGTCGTGCAGGCTTGTTTATGCTGTTAAGCCCAGTGTATGGCATCGCGGCGACAGGCGATCTGTTCATCTTTAATACCATTGAGTTTTGGACTGGCAAGAATCCGATTACCGATAAATCACCCGCTGTGGTTGATATGCCAGTTGAGGCGATTTTTAAGATTAATCCACACGTGAGTGATGAGCTTAGATCTGCGCCAGTGAAGCTGACTCAGGCGCAAATTGCCTACCCCGATGAGCATACGGTCACTATGACGTTAGCCTACGAAGACGGTAGCACCCAGTTATTATCGGGCCGTAAAGTTGGCGAAGATGTGGACTTTTTCCTCGATGGTGCTTTTATCACGCGAGTGAGTAACCAAGAACTTGTTGCTTATAGCCAAAGCCGTTTACATGCGCCAGCAACACCTGCTGCTTAAGCTTTTGAATTATCCAACCCATAAAATGGTTTAGATTTATGGGTTGGATAATAACAATATTATCGCAGTACCCTCTGGAAAAACGCCACAGCTTGCTGATACATCTGCAGTGCTAGCGCGGGATCGTAGCGCTCGCCCTCATCACGCATAAAGGCATGCTGAGCATTCACCTCAAGCCAACTGAAGTTGCGGTTTTTAGCCATCAACTGTTGGTGGATCAATACCCGCCCCTCGGGCGATACATGGGGATCTTGCTTACCAAACACTAACACTAATTCCCCTTGAATATCGCCTGTGCGACTCAGCGAGTCATTGCCATAGGCACAGGGCAGGGTATTGGAATGAATGTCGGTGGGATAGAGGCAAAACGCGCCCAAAATCTCGGGATTGAGTGCTGCGCGGTAGGCTAAGTGGCCGCCAATACACACGCCCATACTGCCGACTTTTTCGGTGCAATAACTCTGCCGACGGGCAAAATCGATAAGGGCTTGGGTGTCGCTGTCGTGCTGCTCTAAGGGCTTGGCAAATTTATCGGCATTGCCTTTGTCTTTACCCATATCATCGTAGGCCAGCACTGTGCCTATCGGATTAAGCTCGTGAAATACCTCTGGCACTAACACCACAAAACCGTGACCTGCGAGAATAGTCGCGGTGCGGGCGATGGGCGCGGTTTGCTGAAATATCTCCGAGTAAAAAATGATACAGGGGAATTGCCCGGTGGCATCTGGGCGGTAGAGGTAAGTACGCATTAGCCCTGAAGGCGTGGAGATATCCTGAGTTTCCTGAGTGACTAACATATTGAGATTCTCTCTGTGAGGCTTCAAACGTTGAAGCCTCACTTTAGCAGTCAGGTATTAATCTGTCAGTTAAAACAGTTCATTACCACAGCGCCCGCCTGCGAGCACGGTTTTCACATTGCTCAGGGTTGTATTGGCGATCGCGCCCAATGCTTCTTCGGTAAGGAAGGCTTGGTGACCGGTAAAAATCACGTTGTGACAGGCGGATAAGCGACGGAACACATCGTCCTGAATGATTTGGTTCGACTTATCCTCGAAAAACAGTTCTTTTTCGTTTTCATACACATCTAACCCTAAGGAGCCAATTTGGCCGAGCTTTAAGGCTTCCATCGCATCGAAGGCATTGAGCAGACCGCCGCGGCTAGTGTTGATTACCATGACGCCGGGTTTCATCTTGGCAAAACTTTCTTTATTCAGCAGATGGTGGTTATCGGCGGTTAATGGACAATGCAGGCTGATAATATCGCTGGTGGCGTAAATGGTATCGAGATCTAAATATTCCACATTGAGCGCTTCTACCGCGGGATTTGGATAGGGGTCAAAGGCAATCACTTTACAACCAAAACCGAGCAATACCTTAATGGTGGCGACCCCAATCTTACCAGTGCCAATTACACCAACAGTTTTGCCAAACATGTTAAAGCCGACTAACCCCTCGAGTGAAAAGTTAGCATCACGGGTGCGTTGGTAGGCTTTGTGGATTTTGCGGTTTAGGGTCAGCATTAAGGCGACCGTGTGCTCGGCTACGGATTCGGGGGAATAGGCGGGCACGTTGACCACTTGCATACCTAAACGTTTTGCGGCGACTAAATCGACATTGTTAAAGCCTGCACAGCGCATGGCGATGATTTTTGTTCCGCCGTTAGCGAGTTCGACCAACACTTCTTCACAGAGAGAGTCGTTAACAAAGGCGCATACCACCTCAAAACCTTCGGCAAGCTTTACCGTTTGCATGCAGAGACGATAATCGAAATACTCAATTTGCGCACCAAATGCGGCATTAGTACGGTTAAAATGCTGCATGTCATAATGTTTTGCGCTAAAAAATCCAATTCTCATTTCAATCACCTAAGGGTTACATTGTTACTGGCACTGAGTGTATGTGACTCGGCGACATTTGTCCTCTGGTGATGAATTTACCCCGTAAAAAGAGTGAGCTTAGTCATCAATTGCTCAAAAAAGCATAAAAAAAGCGAGCCCCTGACGGCTCGCTTGTGTCGATAAGCTTGAGTGTTCAAGCTTGGCTCTCATGGTCGTGCTATGTGAGCCTAAGGTTAGTCCATTAACCTAGAAAGAATTGATATTAGTGATCTTTCGCGAATTTAGCGGCTGATGCACCTGCGATACGGCCATAGGTCACGATATCAGAGATAGCGTTACCACCTAAGCGGTTAGCACCATGTACACCACCAGTGACTTCGCCCGCAGCGTATAAACCTTCAATAGGTTTACCAGTTTTTTCACTCTTCACTTCGGCTTTAGTATCAATCACGATACCGCCCATAGTGTGGTGAACCGCTGGCGCGATTTCTAAGGCATAGAAAGGTGCGACAACTAACTCACGTGGTAAATCAGGACGTTCGAATTGAGTGTCTTTACCTGATTTCACGAAACCATTATAAGCAGTCACTGTTTTTGCCAGTTCAGCTGCTGGTATATCGAGTTGTTTCGCTAGCTCTTCGATGGTTTTACCTTCTTTAACGATGTTCAAGTGAACATAACCTTCGATGGCTTTCAAGCTCTTACGGATAGAGTCATCGAATACGAGGTAAGCACTTTCACCTTTTTGTTTCAGGATCGCAGCAGATGCTTTGTCACGGGTAGTGATTTCGTTCATGAAACGGTCACCATCACGGTTAACCACGATCGCACCGTTACCACGTACGGCTTCGGTAATCATCACACCGCCGGCTGGTGAGTAAGTTGGGTGAGCTTGGATGTATTCTAAGTCACGTGTTGCTGCGCCAGCTTGCAGAGCGACGTCTAAGCCGTCACCGGTAGCACCTGGGTGGTTAGTTGCTTTAAAGCCTTTTAATTTAGGATCATACTTAGCAACGCGGTCGTTGTTTTTCGCGAAACCACCAGCAGCAATAACTACCGCATCGGCTTTGATTACATAGTAACCAGTGTATTCACCTTTCACTAGAACGCCGGTCACTTTACCGCTCGCATCCTCAAGGATACGTACAACACGGCTGTTTAAACGAATATCAGTACCACGTTTAACGGCGTTGTCCCACAGTACTTGTGCAACGTGAGCACCAACACCTGCACCACCCGTTGGGCGGTGGCTACGGTTAACGCTTGCGCCACCCATACGGCCTACGTCAGTCATGTCGGCACCCATAGAGGTTAACCAATCAATAGAGTCTGAAGAGTTGTTGGCCAGGACTTTCACTAATTCAGGATCGTTAATGTTACGACCACCTTTCATGGTGTCGTCGATCATGATTTGTTTCTTATCTTGGATACCTAACTTAGCTTGTGGCTTAGTTTCTGCGGCGTTCATACCACCAGCAGCCAGTTTAGTGTTACCACCTGGGATAGGTTCTTTTTCTAACAGGATCACTTTTGCGCCAGCATCACGGGCTGAAACGGCAGCAGCAAGACCTGCACCACCAGAGCCGATAACGACAACGTCAGTTGTTTCTTTCACGCCTGCGGCAATGGCTTTATCTTGAGCCGCTTTGTCTGCATCGACAGGAACAAACTTACGTTCCCACTTGCCGCCAAATGGCATATCAAAGCCGAAGCTATGGCAAGCATCACAGTAGGTTACTGATTTTTCGTGGCCTTTGTGGCAGCTGGTACAAGCGATTTCACCGATTAAGTGAGATTTGTGCGGAGAAACTTTATCTTTTGGCGCTGCAGCAGCCAGTTCTTTTAGATCACCGTGGCAGCTAACACATTGGCCATTTTCATGAGTCAGGTTGTCGTTGGTTACGCCACCTTTGTCTGATACGTGGCAGCTATCGCAGCCACCCATTTCACCGTGAAAATCGGCTAGTACTTCTGGTGCAGCATAGGCTGTGCCAGCCATTGCACCAGAGATCAGCATGGCTAGTGCTGTTTTTTGAATCTTTCTTATGAACATAATTGTTCCTCCGCCGTACATTTCATCTACTTAATAAGGGTTATTCATCATGGCGTGATATTTATATTTTACTTAGCTCACGCGCTTTTAGAGTATTCTCCATGAACAAAGTTACCACTATCTAAAGAGGTATATGCGTACTTAGGTCACATAACGATTGTTACAGTGAGAATTACATAATTGAAATGTGCAATATGGCTGAAAATATTACTGAAATTGAAGTTAATCACTTAGAGAATACGGTATAACTTGCGTGAGTTAACATATTTTGGTGGCTTAATTATATTTGAATAATGAATGGTAAAATCAACTGTAGTTGGTGACTTGTTTTTAACTTTTTGATTTTAATTGTGTATTTTGATGCTTTTATTGTTTTAAATATTCTTTGCTCGCAGATTGAGTATTCAATAAATAATAATATAGCGCTAGTGTATTTTTGAAAAAATACAATATATTTTTCCAAAATGTTACTTAAGTGGTGTTAAGGGGTTAAATTTATGCCTAGGCAGCAGATTTCTGAAAAACGTTTTTGGGTACAGCGACTTAGTAAAACAGCCTTAAGGGCTTTACATATATTAGGCATTGCAGGTGCGGGTGGCGGGATATTATTAAACATTGATAAATCCCTTTGGTTAAATTATTGGTATCTCGCCATGAGCACCGGCAGCATATTAATGTTGTGGGAAATTATTCGGGATTGGCGTTGGTTAATTCAACTTAAGGGTGTGTTAACCCTTGGAAAATTAGGTTTGCTTTGTCTGTTTATCCCGCTTGCCAATTACAAGCCAGAGTTGTTTATCTTGGTGTTATTTTTATCTGTGATAGTCTCTCATGGCCCGTCTGGACTCAGACACTATTCGATAGTGCATCGCAAACAGATAGACACTAAAAAAGAGATAAAGGGATGACACACGCTACACTCTGCACAGCTTCGAGCTTAATTACCCAGTTTCAATGGCCCGAGCTTGCAGGGCTTAAGGTATTGGATTTAGCCTGTGGCTCTGGGCGAAATGGATTGTGGTTTCTGAATCAAAGCTGTGAAGTGACCTTTATCGATCAAGATTTGAGTACATTGGTCAAGCTAACACACGACAAAGCACATCAATGGCAGTGGAATTTAGAAGATGGCAGCGCCCCTCTGTTACCCCAAGACACTTTTGATATAGTGCTAGTCTTTAATTACTTACATCGGCCACTATTCCCGCAAATTGCCGCTAGCCTTAAGCACGGGGGACTCATTGTCTATGAGACCTTTACGTGGCAACAGGCGGAAATTGGCCGCCCTCGCAATCCCGATTTTTTACTCAAAGAACACGAACTACAATCCGTATTTGCTAACTGGCAACCTTTGCATTACTTTGAAGGGCGGTTAAGCGATGCTGTTACGGGTATTGAAAGTGCTAAGGCGCAGTTGATCGCGCGAAAACCGCTCCAGTGATCCCATTTGGGGTCAACTGCCACCATAAGTATTAAATAAGTGTAAGAGGCCAAGGATGTTTCCGTATCCAGAGCAGTATCGTGTTGCCATGCCACCTATAACCACGGCACTAATGGTGGCTTGGGCCCTGTTAAGCCACAGCTTGTTAGCCGATGCTAGCCCTTTTGCCTTGTATCCACTGTTTACCTTGTTTCCAGCTGTTATTGGGCTGCATTTATATTTGATTTGGCTTGCCAAAGGGATGAGTCGACTCGACCAATGTTTTTATGCCTTAGTGCATATTCCTCTGGCCTTTGTTGTGTGGACTTTCACTATTATGCATGTGAATGGTAATGCCTTTTCTTAAGCTTGATTGGTTCCCCTCAGCATAAGTGCATTAAAAATTGTAAATAAAAACGCCCCGAATTTCGGGGCGTTTTGGTTACACATTGAGCTAGGATTAGGCCGTAGTGTTGATATTGTGGCCGGTATTTCCCACGGGTTGAGGTGTTGCAGCGTTAATTAAATCAACGGCAATTTGACCTTCTGCCTTTTGCTGCTCTTTGGCTAACTGGGCCACTTTAACGCCAACGGCACCGTTTTCTAAGTTGGGCGTGATAGCTTGGGTGTTCAGTGAAATAGACATAACTAACCTCAATTGTAAGCTGAGTCTTTGTATCGGCAAGCTCAGGTTTTACTTTAGTCCGTTATCCCAAGTTTGCCAATCCAAAGCCGAGCGTTAATGCTTATACTGCCTTGTTGGCTTTTGCCGTCAGTAACTTGCGACTTAGCACTATGATGAAGGTGAGCCCTAAAGAGCCTAGGATTAACCCCAGTGCCAGCCCAACACTCTGTAGCGCAGTGGGATCAATCACTAGCGCAACCCCCATACCAAACATCATCACACCCGACATTAGCTTGAGTGCCTGGCCTTCTTTTTCGGTCAGTTTACGTTTGCCTAAGGTCGCACTAAACACAATCACAATAATTGCCAGTGGGATCACATAGACAATATTGTATAAAACCAGATACATATAGCGCTCAATCTCAGGCAGGTTATGCATGGATAGTACGCTGGTATAAATCATTGGGAAGCCTGCGGTGCAGAGCAGCTCGTAGGCATTGGCTAAAATCGCCAGTACGGTCGACCCCAGAATTAAGGCGCCTAAACTACTGGAATTAGAGAGTTTTCCCATGCGTTTGATCAGGCTCGTACGGTTTTCAGCCGACATTGAGAGGGTGACTTCTCCTTTAGTAAAGAAGTAGTCTTTTACGTTAATGGTGCCTGCGATCAAGGCTAAGACCCCAGCCGCTAAGATGATCATTCCACCATCACTACCTGCTCCTAGCAGTTTGAAGATATTCAGCCATGCCGTCATAAATAGGAAATAAATAAAGCCAGAGAAGAACACGAAGATACCGCCGACTAACAGCATACGGCTACGGCTCTTCGCATTAACCATAATCGACAGTAAAAACAGCAATACGAAGAAGGCGCAAGGGTTAAAGGCATCGACGCCAGCAAGTACTAACGTTAGCAGCGGGAGTGACATCGTCTCGGGAGTGACCACTCCGACAAGTGGTAATTCAACGGGTTGTACTTCAGCTTGGTCGTTACTTGCCAGGCTAGTTGCATCACAGGTGCCTTCGCCGGAGTCAGAACCACAGGTGCCAAATAATGGTGCACTGCTGGTTGATGCTGAACTCGGTGTGCCTTTTGTTGGCATATCTGCTTCGCTTAGCTGACCACCTAAGGATAAGTAACAATTCTTCAAACGATTTACGAGAAACTCTCCGGTCACCGCTTCACTCGAGTAACCCACAATGGCTTTTTCACAGCTTGCCATATAAGGGACGGAGCGAGCTTCAGTCGTGGTTTTGGCCGCGATATTTTGCCAAATATCCTGCACGCCAGGTGCAGAAACCATATGTGACTCGAGTTCTATCCATGGATATTTTTGGGGGAGTGAATCAATAAAGGGGTGAGCCTCTGCACAGTGGGGGCAGGTTTTTGACCAAAAAAAGTAGAGTTTAATCTTAAGCTCACCTTGGGCGTTGACGTAATGCCACGTTTGATCGGAAGTATTTGGGGTGTCGGCCCAACTAGGTGTGCTGAGCATTGCTAATGCGAGAGAGCATAGCAGAGCGAATTGGGTTAAGTATTTAGTCATAGTGCCTCCACAATTGTGGACAAGATGTGTTTTAAATGGATTTCTGACTATTACTCTACTGAATTCAATCCTTTTGATTAAATTAAGCATTAAGAAATGTTAGTTAACTCGCGATTAACTGGTTTTTGGGAAGTGAGGCAGGTTTACTGTTGGGGAAATAAGCTGCGAATAACTGAAAAGCACCCCAAGGTGCTTTTCAGTCTATGGTTAAGCGCTTAGTTTAATGCTATGCCATTAACACTCAGTTTTACATCGATATTATTACGTGTAGCGTTAGAATATGGACACACTTGATGGGCATGTTGTACTAAGGCTTCGGCTTCAGCTTGCGGCAGGTCAAGATTGACTTCTAGGGCGACAGTTAAGGCAAAACCTCCCGCATCATTGGCGCCAATGCCAACCACAGCACTGACAGGCGCTTCAGTAATGGCCACTTTGCCGATTTTGGCAACGTGCAAAACCGCATTAGAGAAACAAGCCGCATAACCTGCTGCAAACAGTTGCTCAGGGTTCGTTGCTAATCCACTTCCGCCCATTGCCTTTGGATAGGCGAGTGTTACATCGAGTAACCCATCATCGGTACTGACTTGGCCTTGACGACCTGCTCTGGCGGTTGCTCGGGTTTCATATAATGTTTTCATGTTTAGATCCTCAGTGTTTAAATAGTTAATTTAAATTGTGTGCAATTTAATTGTGATAAACTATAGTTCGATCTTTAGTGTGAATGCAAGTATTGTGCGCAATATATTTAAGTTTTTTGGAATGACTATGCCAAGCTCTGAGTTAACTTCAATGGAAAACGCGTTAGAAATGTCTGAAACCACCAATACAGACAATGTGTTATGCCTAGAGAATCAAGTTTGTTTTTCTCTATACAGTGCAGCAAATGCCATGGTGCGTGCCTATCGTCCTATGCTTGATAAGCTAGATTTAACCTATCCCCAATATTTGGTCATGCTAGTGTTGTGGCAGGATCAGGGGATTAGCGTGAAGACCTTAGGGGATAAATTATTTCTCGATTCGGGTACATTGACGCCGTTACTTAAACGTTTAGAGTCGAAGGGATTAGTGAGTCGCGGTCGTAGCGAACAGGATGAAAGAGTTCGGGTACTCAGTTTGACTTCTGCTGGTCAGGCGTTAAAGCGACAGGCTAGTGAGATCCCGCATTTAATGCGCTGTAAAATTGGGGCTGAAATTGATGATCTTAAAGCGCTAAAAGCCATGTGTGATAAAGCATTGGCACAGTTGCACAGTGTAGATTAGGTATCTCTGTTCGAAATAATTGGGATACGTTAGCCAGAAGCACATCAGGATGGATAAAACCTCTATGAGTTCATTCGATATTGCTATTATCGGTGGTGGCATCAGCGGTGTCGGCATTGCCCAATATGCCGCAGCGGCAGGGTATTCAACTTTACTTATTGAAAAAGGTGAGATTGGCGGCCAAACCTCAGCCAATTCCAGTAAGCTTATCCACGGTGGCCTACGTTACCTTGAGAGTGGGCAAGTTAATCTCGTGCGTAAGTCACTGCTTGAACGGCGTAATTTACTGGATCTGGCGCCTAGCTTAGTCAAACCCGTTCCTTTCTACATTCCCGTCTATCAGGACAGTCAACGCAATCCGTTGACGATACGTGCTGGGCTGAGTTTATATGCATTGTTGAGTGAATTTGACCCGCTTGGGCGTTTTGTCTCTATTCCCGCAGTGCATTGGCATCGTTTTAACGGGCTTAAACTCACTGGGTTAAAAGCGGTATTCCAATACTGGGATGCACAAACCGACGATAAATTACTCACTCAAGCAGTGGCGCGCAGCGCTCAAGCACTTGGCGCGCATATCTATGCCGAGGCCGAGTTTTTGCAGCTCAATCATTTACGGGAGCATATTGAGCTTAGCTTTCGCCATTGCGACCAAGTACAACAAATTGATGCCAAGCTGGTGATAAACGCCGCTGGCCCTTGGGTTAATCAGGTATTAGCTAACGTTGAGCCGCCTCTTGCGGGTGTTGAAATCGATTGGGTGCAGGGAGCGCATTTATTGCTCGACTTGCCTGCACCTGAGGGGATTTTATATTTAGAATCCTGCTTCGATAAGCGGGTGATTTTTGTGATGCCTTGGTATGGACAAATGCTCATCGGCACCACTGAAACAGTGCTGACGTCCATCGATACCCCTCCCAAAGTAACGGAATCTGAAACTCAGTACCTCTTAGGTATTTATCGTCATTACTTTCCACTTTCCCCATCGATTGAGGAGCTTAAGGCTAAGATAGTGCAAACCTATTGCGGCGTGCGAGTGCTACCTAAACAGGCTAGTTCCGCTTTTGAGCGGCCTAGGGATACCTTAATGCAAACCTCAGTTTCACATCCAAGGCTGCTGAGTTTATATGGTGGCAAACTCACGACCTTTAGAAGCACTTCTGCTGAAGTAATTGAATGGATTGAACAAAAGTTAGGGAAACGTCCACCAATCGCCGATGTAGACAGCCTCAGATTAACTTAATTCTGTCTAACATTGGGCGTGATGCTGTGGTTGAAGATGATCTTTTTGCATAAAAACGCTAAAGTGTGGCGCTTTTTAACTGAGGCCGTTACGGTATTTGTAATGCTTCAGTTGTTATCTCAATTTCACTCGCCATCTCAATAGATAAGATAGACGGGAACTGCTGTGGGTACGATGCTGTGAGTACATTAGTGCAATGTGGGTATTTTGAACAAGGCCAATGCCAATCCTGTCGTCATATTAAGCTCCCTATGTCGATGCAATTAGCGGCGAAAACCCAAGAATTACAGCAATTGTTAGCCCCATTTGTTGAGCATACTCATACCCAATTTTTGCCGCCCGTAGTGGGTGAAGACCAAGGTTTTCGTAACAAGGCGAAAATGGTGGTGCTTGGCGCGGCTCATGCGCCTGTACTGGGGATTGTCAGTCCAAGCGGTGAGGCGGTGAGTCTCTGTGACTGCTTGCTGTATCCTGCTGATATGCAAGCGTTGCTCCACCGTCTGGAGCGTTTTGTGCAGCAAGCGGGTATCCCGCCGTATCGTATCGATAAAGCCAAGGGCGAGCTTAAGTTTATTCTACTGACGCGCAGCCAAGTGCGCGGCGAATATATGCTGCGTTTTGTGCTGCGCTCATCCGATGCCATTGCCCGTATTGAACGGGAATTACCCGCGTTGCTGGCTGAATATCCACAAATCAGCGTCGTATCGGTAAATATTCAGCCCATTCATATGGCGATCCTTGAAGGGGATGAGGAAATTTTCTTAACTGAAAATACTCGTCTTGAAGAGCGCTTTAACGATGTGCCGTTATTTATTCGCCCAAAAAGCTTTTTTCAAACGAATCCACAGGTTGCTGCAAAACTGTATCAAACCGCCCGTGAGTGGGTTGGCGAATTTGCGCCAAACTCGCTGTGGGATTTATTTTGTGGTGTGGGCGGTTTTGGTTTGCACTGTGCCTCCAAAGATATCCCTTTAACTGGGATTGAAATCGAAGCTGAGGCAATTGCTTGCGCGAAGATGTCGGCGCAAATGATGGGGCTGGATAACGTGCAGTTTATGGCGCTCGATTCCACCGATTTTGCCAAGGGTGATGCGGCGCAAACAAAGCCCGATTTGATTATTGTTAATCCGCCGCGTCGTGGGATTGGTGAGTCCCTGTGTCACGCCTTAAGTGAATTTGCCCCTAGGGCGATATTGTATTCCAGTTGTAATCCCAAAACCCTTGCTAAAGATCTCGCCCATATTCGTGGCTATCGATTAACTAAGGTGCAGTTGTTCGATCTCTTTCCCCATTCGGATCATTTCGAAGTCTTAGCCATGTTGGTAAAAGATTAAGCGATCTAAATGAATGATCTCCTGAGCAGTAGATCGCTATAGTCAATTTAGAGGTCGATAAAAAGGAATTTTGCTCATTTTACCTTTGTTTGAGTATTTTTGTGTCTTGCGGATTTAGCTTTCATTAAACGGTCTTTTTAGTGACATAATCTTGTTCACTTTATGCATCGAAGGGCAAAGTTTATGCTGCAGATATTCTTACGTTTTTTTTCACTTGGTCTGATGAGCTTTGGTGGGCCAGCGGCGCATATTGGTTATTTTCGCCAGACCTTTGTCAACGAACTCGCCTGGCTTGATGATAAACGCTATGCCAGTTTTGTAGCCTTAAGCCAATTTATGCCGGGGCCGGGATCGAGTCAGGTGGGGTTTGCCATTGGTTATCATCGTGGTGGGCTTTTAGGGGCGATAGCCGCCTTTGCTGGATTTACCTTGCCTTCCTTCGTGCTGATGTATTTACTCGCTGTGACGACTGCCGCTTGGTTAGGTAACGAGTACATGCAAGGCATAGTGCATGGTTTAAAACTGCTGGCCGTCGTGGTTGTCGCAGATGCGGTATTGGCGATGTTTAAGCAATTTTGTCAACGGCAAACGGCGCGTTTACTCATGCTCGGTAGTGCCGCTGCGATACTCATTCTGCCTTTCTTATGGACACAAATCACCTTACTGTTGCTTGCTGCCATTTTAGGTATGTCATTCCTGAGTGCGACTGAGAGCGAGTCCAGTAAAGATGAACCGATTAGGTTAAATTACCTGAGCTTAGGATTATTCATTGTCTTATTTGTGGCGAGTTTTTTTGCCTTAAATCTGGGGATTGAAGCAGGGATTTTTGGTGAGTTTTTTCGTGTCGGGAGTTTAGTCTTTGGTGGCGGCCATGTGGTGCTGCCACTGCTTGAAACCGCTGTGGGTGATACGATGAGCGGCGATCGTTTTCTCACCGGATACGCCTTTGCCCAAGCTGTGCCTGGGCCGATGTTTACCTTTGCCACCTTCCTTGGCGCTGAGATGATGCTAGACAATCCCTTTGTCGGTGCGGCCATCGCAACTGTAGCAATATTCTTACCGGGATTTTTATTGATGCTGGTGGGCTTAAAAAGTTGGCATGCTATTGCCGCAAGGCCCAAGATTGCCGGCATGCTCTCGGGCATAAATGCCTGTGTGGTGGGATTATTGGCGGCTGCGCTGTATCAACCTGTATTTACCCAAGGGGTGTTATCTGCGGTGGATATGGCTGTTGTCTTGCTTGGTTTTGGTGCATTAAAACTCTTTAAACCGCAGATGTTGTTACTGGTCTTAGGTTTTAGCCTATGTGGCATAGGACTGATATTATTAGCTTAAAATCAGTTGAGTATAATTTTTATCCTCTATAGAAAATTTTGTTAACCCAAGCGCTAAGTGGATGCACCTTTTTGGCTATACTTCGACCATATAAAAAATATAAATTACATCACTCTGGAGTAAGCAAGCATGTCGAATTTAAGCCTGCGTAATAAATTACTGCTGTTATCTTTGTTTCCCCTCATCTTGACCTTATTAGTGTTAATGACTGTTTCCTACTATGTCGAACAGGAATCTCTCGCGGAAGAGTTTGTGACCTTTAGAACAAAATTAGTGGGCGAACGTAAACAACAAATTAAAGAAGCGACCGAAATTGCCGCGGGAATTGTGCAATACCAATTGTCTTTAAAGGAGCAAGGTAATGTGAATCAAGCATTGCGAGATATTCGTTTTGGCAGTGCGGGTTACTTCTTTATGTATGATTCCCAAGGTAAAAATATATTCCATGCTTTATTACCTAATTTAGAAGGTCAAAACAAAATCGATATGACCGACCCGCGCGGCACCAAGATTATTGTTGGTTTGCTGGATGCGGCGAAACGGGGTGATGGTAACTTTTCTTACTATTATCAGAAGCCTAATACCAATGAGCAAATTGAGAAGATAAGCTACGTGATGATGGTTCCAGGTACAGACTGGATGTTAGGAACTGGCGCTTATATTGATGATATTGAAGCCGTAGTTGAAGATTATCGTCAAACTGTGACTGAACAGATGGCTGAGAAATCGTTTATGATCCTCCTAATCGCCATTGTGTTAACGGGGATTACGGCGTTTATCATTATGGTCGCCGCCCATCGAATGGTCGTGCCGATCAAAAATATGGCTGATAATCTTAATGATATTGCTAAGGGTGAAGGGGATTTAACTAAGCGCTTAATGGTTAAAGGTGAAGACGAGATTGCTCAATTAGGTCGAGCTTTTAACTTGTTTGTCGATAAGCTACAAACCATTATCGGTGATGTGGCGAATGCGACCGCCAAAGTCAAAACGGCTGCCAATGCGATTCATGACCAAACGAAAGTGATGTCACACCAACTGCTCAGTCACAACAATGAGACTGACCAAGTCGTTACCGCGATTACTGAAATGTCATCTACCGCGAGTGAAGTCGCGCAAAACACCACCCAAGTGGCCGAAGCTACTCAAGCGGCGACAGGTGATGTAGCTAACGCTCAGCGCTGTGTCGATGCATCATTAGAAGAAATTGCTGGATTGATGGCGCAAATCAATAATGCCGCGGGCAGTATCAAATCGTTGAGTGAACAATCGCAGAAGATTAACAGCGTATTGTCGGTGATTGGTGGCATTGCCGAGCAAACCAACTTGCTCGCTCTTAACGCAGCCATTGAAGCCGCCCGAGCAGGTGAACAGGGACGAGGTTTTGCCGTGGTAGCCGATGAGGTACGTAACTTAGCCAGCCGAACTCAGGCAAGCACCTTAGAAATTAATGAAATGCTATCTGAGCTGCATAAGCTGGTCTCGCAGGCGGTGAAAACCATGGACGAGAGTCAGCAGAGTTGTGTGCGCTCGGTTGAATCTTCCCGTGCTATTTCTGAAAGCTTAGGTTCGGTTACCTCGGCGGTAACGGCGATTAACGATATGAGTACCCAAATTGCCACTGCGGCGACCGAGCAAAGCTCTGTGACCGAGGAAATCAACCGTAACGTTTATGCTATCCAAGAAATTGTGAATGAGCTGCTGCATTCCAGTGAAGATGCGGCAAGGGTGAGTCAGACTGTGTCGCAGGAAGGGACCAATCTTGGCAAGTTAGTTGGGCAGTTTAAAATTTAATACTGATTTATTATTGAGTTATAAAATAAAACGGGAGATAACATCTCCCGTTTTTTATATCCATTTATTGAGTCGTATCCCCAAATATCTGTTTAGGCTGGTTCGATAACCCGCTTAGTCACCTTTTCAACTCTTACTGCGCAAACCTTATATTCAGGGATATAAGCCACGGGATCTAAGGCATTGATGGTGAGTTTGTTCGCTGCGGCTTCGACAAAATGGAACGGCAAGAACAGTACACCGGCTTGGGCGCGTTTAGTCACAAAGGCATCTATCTCAATCTCGCCGCGGCGGGTGATAAGGCTAATTCTGTCGCCATTATTTATCCCGAGTTGCTCGGCATCATAGACTGAAATCATCACTTTAGGTGCGCCGAGTAAATCCAGTCCCGGTGTTTTACGGGTGAGTGTACCTGTGTGGAATTGTTCCAAGAGCCGCCCCGTCGATAGCGTCAGTGGATACTCGTTGCAGGGCATTTCGGCGGGAAGACGATAACTGACGGGCGTAAATAAGCCTAAACCGCGGGTGAATTGACTCTGGTGCATAATCGGTGTCCCCGGATGATTTTCATCTGGACAGGGCCATTGAATACCTTGATGCACTTTACCCTCTGCACTTGTGGTTAATCTTTCCCAACGAATACCGCGATACTGGGGTGTTAATACATTGATTTCAGCCCAAATAGCCTCTTCATCTTTGTAATCCCAGTTTGCGCCCATGGCATTAGCCAGCGCTTGTACGATCTGCCAATCGGGTAAGGCTTCCCCCGGTGAGGCAAGCGCTTGCTCGAGTCGCTGCACCCGACGCTCGGTATTGGTAAAGTGGCCGCGTTTTTCTACAAAAGCGGCGGCGGGCAAGACCACATGGGCAAGCTCGGCCGTCTCGGTTAAAAAGATATCCTGCACTACCAGAAAATCGATTTGACTCAGTGCATTAAGCACATGAGCTTGATCGGGATCGCTCAGCACTGGATTTTCACCCATCACATATAAGGCTTTGATTTTGCCCTTGGCAATGTCGTGCATCATGTGGGTTGCCGTGACGCCAATTTCCCCCGATAACGGCGTTTGCCAGTGGCTTTCGAAGCGCATTCTGGCATGAATATCCGTGACCTTTTGATAGCCTGTGAAGTAGTTGGGTAATGCACCCATATCACAAGCCCCTTGCACATTACTCTGGCCGCGCAGCGGATTGATACCCGCCCCTGATACTCCGATATTACCGCAGAGTAGTTGCAGGTTAGAAATGGCGGTGACGTTATCGTGGCCTGTCGTATGCTGTGTGATGCCCATGGCGTAGTAAACCGCCGTTTTTTGCGCCGTGCCTATGGTATGCGCGATGCGGGCGATATCCTCAGCCTTAACACCTGTGATTAGGGCGGCGTTTTCGAGGGAGTAATCCTCCTTCGCTAATTCCGCATAGAGGCCCTCGATCCCTTCAGTTCGCTTGGCGATATAGGCTTTATCTTGCCAATCGTGGCGAACAATTTCCGCCATAATGGCGTTTAATAGCATCACATCCGTGCCCGGTCTGTGGGCAACATAGAGTTCGGCCTTTTCTGCTATACCAACGCGTTTAGGATCGGCCACGATTAATCGTGCGCCGTGCTGCATTACCGCCTGCTGGATTTTTGAGGCAATAATCGGGTGGGCACAGGTGGTGTCTGAACCGATGATAAAGATAACATCCGAGTCTTTAATACTTGGAATATCATTGGTCATCGCGCCACTACCAATACTTTGCTGTAAGCCCGTTACCGTCGATGAGTGGCATAGGCGGGCGCAGTGATCGATATTATTGGTACCAAGAACGCTGCGGACAAACTTTTGCAGCACAAAGTTATCTTCGTTAGTCGCTTTAGCCGAGGCGAGACTAGCGATCGCGTTGCTGCCATCTTGCTGTTTTATCTCGGTTAAGCATTTCGCCACATAGGCGATGGCTTCGGGCCAACTACAAGGTTGTAGTTCGCCATTTTTACGTATTAATGGTGTCGTGAGGCGTTTGTCGCTGTGAATAAAATCGAAACCAAAACGCCCTTTAACACATAACATGCCCTGGTTAACAACCGAGTCTTTATTGCCTTCGATATGGCGAATGCGATTGGTGTTAGGGTCAATTTTAAGATCCAGACGACAGCCTACACCGCAGTAAGTACAAATCGTCGAGGCGGTTTTAAGTGCTGTTTTATCGCCTTGGCGTTTGTCCCGCGCATCGACCAGTGCGCCAGTGGGACACACCTGCACGCAGTTGCCACATTGTACACAGCGACTATCGGCCATGCTCGCGCTAAAGCCAACTCTCGGCGCGCGGCGCACGAGGCTTTGACTGATTTCCTGTGGCAGCGCCTGATAGGAATCTTCGGTAAATTGGATGGCGCAGTGGCCGCTCTGCTGCTGGCACACATCAACGCATTTGCCGCAGCTAATGCAACGGTTAGCATCGAATTGAATAAAGGGTGAACTCTTATCTACGCTGAAATGCCGTGCATTTTCAGTGGCTAAGCTTTTGCTCTCAACACCGTAATCCGTAGCGTAATCCCTCAGTTTACAGTCGGTATTGGCCTGGCAGGCACACTCAAGGCAACGCGCAGCCTCTTGCATAGCGGCATCTGCGGGAAAGCCCAATTCGACTTCACTGTAATTCAGCAGCCGTTGTAATGCTGTTAATTCGGGCATTTTCAAGCGGGGCTGACGTGGCGTATGAGGATAAAGCGTTGGCGCAGCTTCTGATGTTGTTTTAGCTTGCTTAAGGGCGCTCGGAATGGTTTTTACCGAGTTAAAATCGTGGGCATGTAAATCACAGCTAAGGCCAATTTGAAGCATTTTATCAATGGCTTTTGCCGCTTTTCGGCCATCACCAATCGCGGCAACCGCGGTGGCTGGGCCGCGGCGGGCATCGCCCATCACAAACAGTTTTTCCACACCCGATGACATGGTTTGCTCACAACCAATGAGGGTGTTCCAGCGACTGAGTGCCAGCTCGCCATGGCTGAGTTGCCCCATGGGATCTTGCATAAAGCTCAGGTCTGGTGCCTGCGAGACGGCGGCGATAACAGTGTCGAAGGCTTCGGTAAAGGTTTCCCCAGTGTCCACGGGGGCGCGTCTGCCTGAAGCATCAGCTTCACCGAGCGACATTTTGCTGAAGGTAACCGACTGTACATGTCCATTGGCATCACTATGATTTTCAATGGGATTGGTTAAGAAGTGGAATTTTACTCCTTCGACTTCGGCCTCGTGTACTTCGTAGGCTTCGGCGGGCATTTCGGCGCGGGTACGGCGGTAGATTAAAGTAACATCGCAGCCTTCACGTACCGCTGTACGAGCACAATCGATGGCGGTATTGCCGCCGCCGATGACTGCGACTTTTTTACCCAACTTCAGTTGCTTATCGAGGCAATGATCCTTAAGAAAATCTACTCCAAGATAACAGCCCGCCAGCTCCGAGCCTTTATAATTCATCGGCACTGCTTTTTGGGCGCCGATCGCAAGGCACACTGCATCGAAGTCGGTGACCAACTGGGCTAAGTGGATCTCATGGCCGAGGCGAGTATTGGTATGAATGATTAAACCATTACGGCACAGCAGCTCGATTTCTTTATCGAGAATCGCCTTGGGTAAACGGTATTCGGGAATACCGTAGCGCAGCCAACCGCCCGCCTTGGGCATGGCTTCAAATATCTCGACATTATGCCCTTGATTAGAAAGATAATAACCCGCACTTAAGCCCGCAGGGCCTGCGCCTATAATGGCAATTTTCTTCCCCGTGTCTGCGAGGCGTGGTGGTTGATAGCTATTGCCGTGCTCGTCATCGGCTAAATCTAAATCGGCAGCGTGGCGCTTAAGTTGGCGGATGGCAATAGGGTCGTCGACGAGGCCGCGGCGGCATTCGGTTTCGCAAAACGCGGGGCAGACACGGCCAATCGACAGCGGCAGTGGCAGAGTGTCTTTAATGACTTTAATCGCTTGGGTGTGGTCACCTTGGGCAATGTGGTAGAGATAACTTTGTACATCGACGCCCGCAGGGCATGCCTGTTGGCAGGGCGCTTCACAATCGGCAAAGTGATCACTCAAGATGGTGTTCAGTGCCGCTTGGCGCTGTTTGGTTAAAAACGCCGATTGGGTGATGACCTTCATGCCTGTTTGGGCAGGGGTTTCACAGGCTTTAACGCAGCGCAGACTGGCATCGCTATTTTCGATTTGCACCAGACAGAGGTTACAGTCCTGCTTTTCGGCATGGGCTTGCGTGTCCAATTGCCGTGAGGCGTCAGTGGGATCGCACAGGCTGGGAATAGCAATACCCGCCTTACGGGCTGCGTGTAATAGGTTATCGCTCGGCTCGGCCGAGACTATCTGATTATCGATTCGAAGTTCTATCATCCCATGGCCTTTTATATTTGTAGGGTGCTTGCTGCATGGCAGGCTTAAGGTGGATTTGAGTATAACTAGAGCGCTTTAGAAGACGCTTATGGTCGAGGGAAGTTTGATGCTAAATTGCTGCTGTCATCACAAACAGGCGTCAGACTGTGCGCTGATGAAAGTTTATTGGTGGAATACTGTGATTATCTCAGCATTTTATATGTGTTTTATCTGTATCTTGTTTAATCCTATGCAGTTTTTAGTGATTATCACTGTTTAGTAAACTCAATTTTTAATTGAATTGGGGCGTCAAGCTGGCAATTTCATGTAAGATCACAGTCTTAACTCGGCTTTGTTTGTTAATCTGCCGACCCTAACGGTGCTTTTTATGCTGATAAAATCGCAGTGAAACGCTATCACGCCCTAGGTTTACCAGCGTTGTTAGGTTAAAATGCGCGGTTGCAATTACCGTTAAGCGCCGCCTGCTTTGATGGGAAACCCATTAAAACGGCAAAAATAAGCGAAGTTAAAAATCCATGTTTGAAGTTAATCCAGTAAAATTCAAAATTAAGGAGCTTGCCGAGCGTACGCAGCTTCTTAGGGGGTATCTTTGACTACGATGCTAAGCATGAGCGTCTAGAAGAAGTCAGCCGTGAACTTGAAAGTTCTGAGGTGTGGAACGAGCCAGAACGTGCTCAAGCCCTAGGTAAAGAGCGCGCCAGCCTCGAAGCCGTTGTCAAAACTATCGATGATATGGACGCAGGTCTCGAAGACGTTGAAGGTCTGCTTGAGCTTGCCATCGAAGAAGAAGACGAAGACACCTTCAATGAAACCACCAAAGAGCTGGATTATTTAGAGAGCCGTTTGGCCGAACTCGAATTCCGCCGTATGTTCTCTGGTCCACAGGACGCCTCAAACTGTTACTTAGACATTCAGTCGGGCAGTGGTGGTACAGAAGCGCAAGATTGGGCCAACATGGTACTGCGTATGTATCTGCGTTGGGGTGAAGCCCACGGATTCAGTCCTGAGCTGATGGAAGTGACCGACGGTGACGTGGCTGGTATTAAGGGCGCGACCATTAAGTTTACCGGTGAATATGCCTTTGGTTGGTTACGTACCGAAACTGGCGTGCACCGCTTAGTGCGTAAATCGCCATTTGACTCATCGGGTCGTCGCCATACGTCTTTCTGCTCGGTATTCGTTTACCCTGAGATTGATGACGATATCACCATCGATATCAACCCTGCTGACTTACGTATCGACGTATACCGCGCCTCGGGTGCTGGTGGTCAGCACGTTAACCGAACCGAATCTGCGGTACGTATTACCCACTTACCGACCAACACGGTAGTGCAGTGCCAGAACGACCGTTCACAGCACAAGAACAAAGATTCGGCGATGAAACAGTTAAAAGCCAAACTGTTCGAATTAGAAATGCATAAGCAAAATGCCGAAAAGCAAGCCGCCGAAGATGCCAAATCTGACATCGGTTGGGGCAGCCAAATTCGTTCTTATGTATTGGATGATTCCCGTATTAAAGACTTACGCACTAGCGTGGAGACGCGCAATACCCAAGCGGTACTCGATGGCGATCTGGACAAGTTTATCGAAGCCAGTTTGAAATCAGGGCTGTAATTAATTCAAAGGTATAGACGAGAAATAAGATGACTGAACAAGTACAAGATGAAAACAAACTGATTGCCGAGCGTCGTGCCAAGCTAGACAGCATTCGCCCGAACTGCAGCGCGAATGCTCACCCTAATACCTTCCGTCGCACCCATAAAGCGGCTGAGTTGCAGGAAAAATACGGTCAAAACACTAAGGAAGAACTCGAAGCCTTAGGTTTTAGAACCAGCATCGCTGGCCGTATCATGGCAAAACGTGGCCCATTCCTGGTGATCCAAGACGTGTCTGGTCGCATCCAAGCTTATGCTGAAAAGGGTGTTCAAGCGGATCTGAAGGATAAATACCAAGGTCTGGATATCGGTGACATCATCGGCGTAACTGGTCAGTTGCACTTATCTGGTAAAGGCGATCTGTACGTCAACATGGAAGAGTACCAACTGCTGACTAAAGCACTGCGTCCTTTGCCAGAAAAATTCCACGGCTTAACCGACCAAGAAACCCGTTACCGCCAACGTTATGTGGACTTAATCGTTAACGAAGAATCTCGTCAAGCCTTCGTCATGCGTTCAAAAGTGGTTGCAGCTATCCGTAACTTCATGATCAAAAAAGAGTTCATGGAAGTTGAAACCCCAATGATGCACGTGATCCCAGGCGGCGCTTCTGCCCGTCCATTTATCACGCACCATAATGCGCTGGACATGCCAATGTACCTGCGTATCGCGCCAGAGTTATACCTCAAGCGTTTAGTGGTAGGTGGTTTTGAGCGTGTGTTCGAAATCAACCGTAACTTCCGTAACGAAGGTCTGTCGCCACGCCATAACCCAGAATTCACTATGATGGAATTCTATATGGCCTATGCAGACTACAAAGATCTGATGGACTTAACCGAAGAACTGTTAAGCTCTATCGCCATTGAGTTATTAGGCAGCGCGCAAATGCCATACGGCGAGCACACCGTTGATTTCGGTGGCCCATATGCCCGTTTAAGCATGTTAGAAGCGATTCAGAAGTACAATCCTGACAACGCGACTATCCAAGCCATGACTTACGAGCAAGTGAAAGATCTTGAATTCATGCGTGAACTGGCTATCAGCCTAGGCATCAAGATCGAGAAGTTCTGGACCTGTGGTCAACTATTAGAAGAAATCTTCGGTGAAACCGCTGAATGGCAGTTAATGCAACCGACCTTCATCACTGGCTACCCAGCGGACATTTCGCCACTGGCACGTCGTAACGATGACAATCACTTCATTACCGACCGTTTTGAATTCTTCATCGGTGGCCGTGAAGTGGCTAACGGTTTCAGCGAGTTAAACGATGCTGAAGACCAAGACAGCCGCTTTAAAGCGCAGGTTGACGCCAAAGACGCAGGTGACGACGAAGCCATGTTCTACGATGCAGACTACATCACTGCGCTGGAACACGGTTTACCGCCAACAGCGGGTCAAGGTATTGGTATCGACCGTTTAGTGATGTTATTCACTAACACTCACACTATCCGTGACGTGATCCTGTTCCCAGCGATGCGCCCACAGGCTTAATTGCTGTATCGGGTTGCAGATAAAACCTGCGACCCAATGGCATTGGATGAATTTAAAAAACCAGCCTTTTGGCTGGTTTTTTATGGGCGATTCAAGGGGGGAGCAATAGCTATTTTGCCAGTTTACATTCTTGAACGTTTTTCATGCCTTCGGTATCTGAGACTGCTTTTAGTCCTGCACCACCCACAAATACACCCATCTTGATATATTGCTCGAAGAAGTAGTTTTTACCCCCTTCTGTTTTCACTGTTAAATCATTTTCGCTGAATTCAGATTCGGTCGATAACTTTTGCTCACCGGGATCAACTTCTTTGTAAAAATAAACTTTGTTTGCTGACTCACCAATTAGATTGCCGTTAATGTAGATATTTTTCTTCAGTGCTTGTCCAGCAAAGCTATTACGGTAAACATAGATACCGCTTTTATTGTCAGCTGGTTTTTGGAATGTTTTTAATTTGGCATCTTCTTCCTGTGATGCCATCGGCACTGAAGCACAACCAGTCAGAAATAGGCAAATAGCTAACATGGGGGTAAGTAGTTTTTTTAACATCATCAATCCCTAATTTAAAAATAATAACAAGCCTGTGGAGTCGGCTCTCTATATCCATTAATACTGATTAGCTCGGTATTAACTCCTGTTTTCAAGGAAAGGGGGGCGGGGGATGAACAGAAAAAACATCATCCTGACACAAGCCTACGTGATTTCATATGGCAAATGATTAGTAAAAAGTGCTATTTAATCAGTAAGCTAAACCTACTATCCTTGATGTTGCGCAATATAGCTTAACTTGTATCGGCCCGCTATCTGTTTGTAATTTAAAGTGTGATTTTGTTGCGCCAGTTGTTGGTTTTTGTGATGAGCTTCATTGGCAATATTTCATTTTTCACTATTGAGGTGTTTTAAACTCATTAATGTTATGGCTATAGAGCTTGAGGAAATTAAGAAGGGTAGCTCTATCTTCCATTCGGATCATTTGCGAAGGCTTTTATCGAAATGGCGGCTTGTCTGCACATCAATGAATAGGTGATTAATAATCTCGACAAGCCAAATGTATTTGGTTTATCATTCTGAATATTAAGTGTTTTTTAGCTTTTATGATTGCCGATTTACGATTGTTTGTTAATAGGCACTTTTACTCTGATGTGTTTGTTGGCTCAAAACTAAGATTTTTCTCATAAAGTGAGTGTAAAAAGTGCTGATATTGCTGATAAAAGTCGTGTTCAGTTCTATTCCTTTCGGCATATACCTCTTATACTTAGCCTCAACCCTGTGCCGTAGCACATTCGACTTATTAACGACTCAGTGAATTCTACATGAAGATCCCTTCTCTGCTTGGTAGTTTTATCTTGGTATGCAGCAGTTTAACTGTTGCCGCGACAGCGCATTCAGCCGATTCGGCCTCTGTCACTACAAAAAGCACCGCCACTAAAGCAACTTCTGCTAAAAAAGCCCCTGCTAAGCAGGAGGTGGCAGCTAATAGTGCATTAGTCGTTGATCTTAAAACTAATGAAATTCTCTATTCCAGTAATCCCGATGCCGTAAGGCCCATTGCCTCCGTGACTAAGCTAATGACCGCGATGGTAACCCTAGATGCTAAGTTACCTATGGATGAAAAGCTTACTATCAATATCAATGATACTAAGGAAATGCGCGGCGTATATTCGCGGGTGCGTATTGGCAGTGAAATTAGCCGTAAAGAAATGTTATTGCTGACATTAATGTCATCTGAAAACCGTGCCGCCGCAAGTCTTGCCCACCATTATCCCGGTGGCCATAAAGCTTTTATTAAAGCGATGAATGCTAAGGCGAAAGCCCTAGGGATGAAAAACACTCGCTATGTAGAGCCTACTGGATTGTCAGAGAAGAACGTCTCGAGCGCGCGGGATTTGGTGGTGTTACTAAAGGCTAGCGAAGGCTATCCCATGTTAGGCCAGTTAAGCTCGACCGAAAAGAAAACCGTAACCTTTGGCAAACCAAAGTACAGCCTCGATTTTAGAAATACCAATCGCTTGGTTTATAAAGATAACTGGAATATCCACCTCACTAAAACGGGCTTTACCAATGAAGCAGGGCACTGCTTAGTGATGCGTACCGAAATGGCCAAACGCCAAGTGGCCTTTGTTGTGCTCGATGCCTATGGTAAGTATACCCATATGGCCGATGCTAACCGTTTACGTACTTGGTTAGAAACAGGCAAAGTCACTCCGATCCCCGCGGATGCTAAGCAATATAAGAAGCAGCGCAATCAGCAGCAATTTGCTAAGGTCAGCGAGACCTAAGGCAGGCGTTTCCTGCTTATCCATGTCCCGTCACAGGATAGGTTGACCGTTTTTAGGCCAGAATCGTTCTGGCCTTTTTATTGTCATTTTTCTAGCACTTGTGTTGTAGATGATTGATAGGCTTAACTAAAAGTCAATTAATCACCCCGTAGAGGGTGCGTTGTGTGGCGATACACCGTATTATTGGCAGGTTTTTTCTCTCAAGGATGATATGCGTGTGGCGTTAGTCTTAAAAAAACTCCAGTTGATCTATGTGCCCTTTATACTGCTCTGCCTGATATTTGTCTCAGGCTACAGCTTGCTCCATTGGCTGTTGATTATCGAGTTCCAACTGCTGAGCATTGACGAATCGATTATCAATTTTTGGCTGCCGCTGATATTGCCTTGGCCCTTGCTGTTTTTCTACTTAAGACCTCGGCTTAAGTTATTCCGCTTTACCAAGAGTAATAGCCGTTTTATCTATTTTGTGATTGCCGTGCTGTTGCTAGCCGTGCCCACTATCGTGGCGCAGGAATACCTTAATAGCGCAACGGGCAAGTTGACTCAACTCGAGTCCATCAATGCACTATTGCACCAGCCGCAAACCAAGTATTACCAATTAAATCAGTTTTATATCGATAAAAAACATATCGGCGTACAGCGCAATATTGAGCCGATTGGCAAGGGTAATAGTGAGTTGCGTATGAGCCTGTATATTGCGATGCCGATTTTTGCTAAACGTAACGAGAGTTGGTTGGTCGGTGCTAAAGCCTTGGCATGGTATGGCAAAGTTTATGAGAAAACGATCAGTAATAGACTCGAACCTCAGCAGAAAGAAGCGCTATTTCAAGAGTTTATTCATCAGAGCCAGCAGGATTTTAATGCCTTTAAGCCTGAAGACTTTGTCTATCTTGACCGTATCGGCCCGTCGACCCGCTACACTCAGCTACTGACCGCTGCTCAAAAAAGCTCAGTGTATTTCGATGGTTATCAAACTGTCTTGATGCCAGTGAATAAGCCCTTCGAGGCGCGTAATGGCCATAAATTAGCGTGGATTATCGCCTGGTTAAGCTTTGCTGCCATTGTGTGGTTACTGATGAGCTTGATGCTAAAACTGGACGAGACACAGGCATCTCAGGCTTTGGTGGCGCAGCTAAGCATAGAAAAACCTAAGGCAGAGCTTTATGGCTTTTTGGCTGAATTTAAACCTCGGCAGGGTTTTGTTATCACGCCAATCTTGCTTTATATCAATAGCTTGATATTTATGTTGATGGCCTTTGCCAGCCAGCACGTTATCGCCTTTCCAAACAGTCTGTTGCTCGATTGGGGCGCAAACCTTCGCCAGTTGGTTTTGGATCAACAAGTTTGGCGGTTGATCAGCAATGTGTTTTTACATGGCGGCTTGATGCATTTGGTTTTTAACTTATACGGACTGTTTTTTGCGGGGATGTTTTTGGAGCCACTGCTGGGTAAATGGCGTTTACTCGGGGTCTATTTATGTTGTGGTTTAGTGGCGAGCATTGCCAGTATTAGCTGGTATGAGGCGATGATCAGTATCGGTGCCTCGGGCGCCATTATGGGATTATTTGGGGTGTTGATCATGTGGATTTGGTTGGGCTTATTGCCCTTGGCGGACAATATGCCACTCGCCCTGAATCTGACCCTATTTGTTACTGCAAGTCTTGTGATGGGGCTCTTTGGCGGCGTGGATAATGCCGCGCATCTTGGCGGTTTGGGCTGTGGATTATTGCTTGGGAGCCTGCTACGGCCAAATAAGATGCAACCGTAGGCCAATAAAAAGCCGAGGTAAATCCTCGGCTAATGGGTTTTACTATTAAATGTAAGCGGTATTTAGGCGTGCTCAAACATCAGGAAAAGGTACACAATAAACAGCACTATATGGGTCGCACCATGGAGTGCATTGGTTCTACCGCTGCTGAAACTGACTTTGCAGACCATTAAACTGGTGGCTAAAAGCACCATATCCGCCGCAGAAAGGCCTAAGTGTACCTCTTGATTTATCACACTTCCGACAATCAATACTGCGGGCACGGTGAGAGCTATGGTGGCGAGCACTGAACCAAAATAGAGGTTCATCGCCCGCTGCAGTTGATTATTGAGTGCAGCCTTAAAGCCACCTACGGCCTCTGGAGATAAGATCAAACAGGCGACAATAAAGCCGCCCAGTGCTGGCGGCGCCCCGAGAGAGGCCACGCTGTAATTAATGGGCATAGCAAGGGTTTTGGCGAGCAGAATCACCACCAGCAAATAACCAATCAACAGCATAGTGTGGTAGATATTACTGCGCAGTATGCCGTGATGCTCTTCGTGGTCCTCGTGGTCGGCATCGACAAAGAAGTGGCTATGGCTCTTAGTTTGGATCACCAAAAAGATGCCATAGAGCAAAATCGAGATGATGATGAGCATCCAAGACATGGGCTTGGACATGCTGCCAATGGTGCCGCCCTCGGTAAAGTTAGGTAGCACTAAACAGAGCAGGGCGAGGGGAATAATCGCCACTAAATAGGATTTCACCCCATCTAAATTAAAGTGCTGAGTGTGATAGCGCCAGCCACCAAGTAGCAGAGTGAAACCAACTAAGCCATTGGTAATAATCATGACTACGGCAAACATGGTATCCCTTGCCATCACTGGATTTGGCTCGCCAGTTAACATCACCGAAGAAATCATCACCACTTCGAGCGAAATTACCGACAGGGTTAAAATCAAGGTACCGTAAGGGTCGCCGAGCTTGATGGCAAGCGCATCCGAGTGACGCACCACGGAGAAAATCGCCCAAGTTACCACTCCGAGTAGGGCGAGTGAAACGGGAATATAGGTTGAGAGAGCCGTGCCATCGGCGAGCAAACTATCACCGCCAGTCTTGAAGAATACTAATGTGAGTATTCCGAGTAGCAGGGCAAATTCGTCTTTGATAAATGTCTTCATAGGCAGTTGATCCAAAGCGGAAAAAGGCCGTTAGTATAGACATTGGTTATGGCACACTTTGCATGAATATTCTTTTAGATTTGGGGTTAGGCATAAAATTTTGAGCGAGATCGCTTTTTTATTCAAAACCCCAGTTATCGATTAATACCTTTTGCTTAGCCGATTTTGCGAGTCACAAACTAGGCAAACTGCATGCAAGCTAACGCAATTTCTTAGCCATGGTGCTCGGTATTGATCAACTTGCCGAGCTGATCGTAATGATTCCAATCTCCCGCTTGGCGATCGGCAAGATAACTGCCTTCACTGCGTTTTTCGCCATTGGGCCAAAACTGTTGCCATAAACCTTCCCTGCGATCCTTCAGATAAGTGCCTTGTTCGGCGAGTTTGCCATTAACATGGTAATAGCTAGCTTCGCCTTCTTTTTGACTTTTTAGCCAAGTTTCACTCAGTTTAGGGTTACCATTTTGATGGTATTCCCTGCGCTCGCCGTCGAGTTCGCCTTTTGTGTATTGGACTTCGAGTTTGAGCTGGCCATTGCTGTAATACTCTTTGCTGCTGCCATGCTGCTGATTATCTAAAAATTCGCTGCTGGCGGCTAAAATGCCATCCTCATACCAGCTTTCCCATAATCCTGTTTGCAGGCCTTTATCCATAGTGCCGCTAAGTTTAAGCTGGCCATTATTGGGATAATATTCGGCATAGGTGCCCGTTTTATCATTGTTATCATAGGTTTCTAAGCGATAAACCACTTGTTTAAAGCTGTAGTACTCGCTAGTGCCGTGGCGTTTATTATCTTTCCAGTAGGTTTTTTGGCTGATATTGCCCTCGGGGATCGCGCCGTAGGTTGGATCTTTGGCTTCATAGCGGTAATCAATCCACAGGCCAGTTTTTTGATTATCCTCATATTGGCCAGTGACGCGGCGGCGACCTTGGTAGTATTCGGCGTAATCGCCATTGAGTTTGCCGTTAACAAAGGTCTGTTCTTTTTGCTTAAGGCCCGAAGCATATTGGACCCAAAGGCCTTCTTTTAAGCCTGCTTTATATTCGCCGTCTTCATTAAGATCGCCATTGTAGTACCAGCGACTAAAGTGGCCGTCGAGGGGATAACTATTGCTGTTATCCGCTTTGCTGCGGGCATAGTGAGCAAGTTCTTTCGGTTTGCCATTATCATAAAAAGACTCGTATTTACCGACCCAAGCGCCCTCGATACGCTCGCCGCGCTCATTGACTGTACCATCTTGGTAAAAGGATTCGGAGCGGCCAGTGAGTTTGCCATTAACATAAACATCTAAGCTGCGGAGCTGGCCATTGGTGTGGTAACGGCGAAATTCTCCGTCACGTTGGCCTTGTTTCCACACTTCAGCGGTTTGCAGTTTGCCGCCGTTATAGCGCTCAAACAATCCATCCTTTAAGCCCATGTTGTAGCTGCTTTTTTCGATAAGATTACCGTCCGTATCGTAACGCTCTGAGGGGCCATGCAAGGGGTATTGACCATTATCAGCCAGTTGCGAGTCCTGGTAGGTGCGCAGTTCTTTAAGTTGGCCATTAGGGTGAAAGTACTTTTGCACGCCTGCGAGCATATCCTGCTTGTAGTTCAAATCGCTGGTCAGTACGCCCTCAAGGCTAAAGTACTGCTGGCGTCCCTCTAACACATCGTTGAGGTATTGCTCTTCGACTTGGAGTTTGCCCAGTTCATTAAATTGCTGGCACTTACCGTGGCGCAGCCCCGCTTGATAGTGGCACAGGCTCGCCAGTTCACCACTGGGATAAAAGGTGCGTTCTTCACCCTCAAGTTTATCAAGATTAAATTGGCTGGCACTGGCTTTGGTGCCGCCATCGAAAAAGGTTTCCCATAACCCTTGGCGACGACCATCAGCATCAAATCGGCCGCTTACGACCACTTGGCCTTCGGAGTTTTGTTCAAGATAGGGGCCAGTGAGTTGGTTATTGGCGTAGGTTTGGCTTTGGGAGAGGGTGCCGTTTTCATAAAAGCTTTCCCATTTACCATGGCGAAGGTTATCAAGATAACTTTCTTGTGCCTGCAATTTACCGCTGGGGAAGAAGCGCTTAACTTGGGATTTTTGGCCATTTTGATAGACAGTGCTTTGGTTAACATGGCCGTTGGGGCTAAATTCTTTCCATTCGCCAACGGGGACGCCCTTAGCAAATTGTTGTTCTTCGGTTATCGTGCCATCTAAGTCGAACAGCCGCCAAGTACCATCTTGGTAGCCCTGTTGGTAATTACCTTCAACAATTCTGCTGTTATTAGTATGAAATACTTGCCATTTCCCATTCGGTATTCCCTGAGAAAATTGCCCTAAGGTATAGCCTTGGTTATCGCGAACGATGGCAATATCACCATTTAGCGGCATGCCAGTAGCGAGATTGTAATAGCTGGGGATCCCGTCTTGCTGGCGAATTTCGACCATCATGGAAGATAGATTTTGCGCTGCCAGAGCATGGACACTGACTAGGCTGGCTGCGGCAGTCGAGAGGCTGATAA
Source organism: Shewanella sp. POL2 (assembly GCF_000282755.1). Classification (NCBI taxonomy): domain Bacteria; kingdom Pseudomonadati; phylum Pseudomonadota; class Gammaproteobacteria; order Alteromonadales; family Shewanellaceae; genus Shewanella; species Shewanella sp. POL2. Next base: position 10,198 of record NZ_AKZL01000042.1, on the reverse strand, counting down.
AGCGAAATGGCGTATAGAACATGCTGATTCCTTGCTCTGGGTCTTAAGGCAGCGCCTTTGCGGCCTATATAATTACTCTGTTGAATTTATGTCTTTGGCGCAGGACATAATGCAGTGCCCTGCGCCAAGGTTTACGTTAATTGATTAAGCTAAAACGTTGAGAAAACAGGGTCGGGAGCAATTACCGGCGGCGGTGTTTCCTGATTCAAAAACTGCCCATGATTGTAGCGATTAATCACTTCTATCCAGCCATGCTCCTCAAACTCGTATTGCTTACCATCAAGCCTGCCCTGCTCGTCATAATTGGCGATTTGGAGCACATAATCTTCAGATGAGCGCAGTTCCCAATGGCCGACTTGTTTACCTTGATCAAAGCGACCATACCAATAACGTCTTTCAGGGTTGGGTATTGGGCGGAAACCGTACTCACCATCGGTAAATATCCAATCGCCATCCTGTTGACCATTGCGGTATACGCCTTTTTCATACAATTGACCATTGTTGGCGTAACGTTGCACTAAGCCGTCGGGGTTGCCATGGTTAAAATTTATTAATTCAAGCAGTTGCCCTGAACTTGTCTCATTACGAAACTCGCCATGGAGTTCACCATTGTCATCATAGCTAAAGGTGAGGCTGGCATCTTCTTGCTGCTTCTTCCATTTGCCCGAGGGCTTGTCATTGGTATATTGACCCTGTTCAGCCACCCAACGCTTACCCGTTTCATGGTCGAATTTCACCATTTCATAGGGGCCTTCACGCTTGCCTGCGTTAAAATGCTCGCGGGTGATAATGTCTGTGCCACTTCGGCTCTTGACGGATTCAACATACAAGCCAGTCAATTTTTTATCGAGTTCCTCGCGACGATTCACTAATTCGCCTTGCTCGTAGTCTTCGCTAAGTGACCAGTTTTTGAGTAGATCGTTTTCTGCGCTCTCAATCAGTTGGCCTTTACTAAAGCGCTGCTGTTTACGATAAACCCAACGATTACCTTGGTATTTGCTGTCGGTGGTTTTTTTAATTTGCCCTTGTTCATCGTATTCAATAGCTTGGAGGGCATCACCTTTATCGTTAGTCAGTTCCTTTAATTGGATCTGACCATTCTCATAGTAAGTTAGTTGCTCACCAACCTTATAATCAGCTTGATATTGGTAATGGCGTTTGACGTTGCCATTGTCAAAATACTCAAAATAGTCACCGTGCCTTTTGTCTTTAACATACTCTTGGGTCGAGATGACTTGCCCATTTAGGCCCCAAGTGGTCTCAGTTCCTTGCAATAGACCATCAACGCGATGCTCTTCACGGTTAAGTTTGCCAAGATTAAAATATTGACTCACGCAGGTTGGGTCATTACAGATTTTTGCGGTGACTTCACCTTCGGGGCCAAAATGTTCGCTGATGCCGACTTCTTGGCCATCTTTAAAGGTGGTTTTGTAGCGGATATTGCCACCATTCCAATAACCCGTTTCTAGACCTTGTTTCACACCATTTTCATAGTGCGATTCAACATACAGTTGGCCGGTGGCAATGTATTTTTTAAGCAAGCCATGAAGTTGGCCTTGCTCGTTACGAAAGCCTTGCTCGTACGGCTTGCCATCCTCAAAGTAACATTGATATGCACCGCGAAATTGTTCGCTGGTGAGTTTGTTACCGATCTTGTTATCGGCGAGGGCACTGGCGCAAAAAAGCATATCTTTGTTTTTGTAATAAACCTCAGCCTTATAATGGCCGTCGATCACTTCGGTCGATTGTTTTAGATAGTACTGAGCCTGTTTTTCATCTTTGACAACCTTCCAATGGGCATCGAGTAACACCTTTTGTGCACTGGCATGGGTACTGATAAGTACGAGTGCTCCTAGGAGCAGTTTTACAGTAAATGGACGCATAACCGCTCCTTAAGGCAAAGGTTTAAAGGTGAATTCATAGGGGATATCGCTGGGTTCTTTGGCGATCGTCATATAACTCACCTTGGCGGCTGGGCCTGCAATACTCAAATAGCGCCCATCGACTAGCACCTCGTTAATCGGCAGCTCAGTATTTTCGGGGAGTCGAATGCTTAACAGATTGCCTTGGGCATCTTCGACCTTAAAGTAATTGTTAAGATTGCTACTCGGCTCATTGCCATATCCCGTTTGCGCCAGCCAAGATTGTAAATCGATTAACCAAGGGCGGTCTGTCGCGGCCAGTTCTAAAGGCTGCCAATGGATATCACCTTGGCAACGGATCTTACCCTTGATCTGTTTATCGTAGAAAAACTGCCGCACATGATCCGGAGTCATCAACATATAGGCACTGCCGCTTAGGGCATTGGGAACAAACTGCCAAGTGACGGGATTTTTACCCTCATTAAAACCTTGTTCTATTTCAGGTTTACAGGCGGTCGCCAAAGCCGCTGACATGGGAATAGATAGATTATGGCCATTGTCAGACACCAGTTTTATCCCTTGGATCGTATTGACCTCATTTTTAGCGCTATCTAGCGTCGGATTGGTGAAGCTACCTAGGCTGGCGTTACCAAACTCGGTGGGAGGATTCGCCAGATTTTTGTCGTACTCGGTAAATTGTACAAAGCGAATCGTCTTGGTTTGAGTCAACTCCGGCTGGGGTTGTTTCTCGATTAACACCACGGTTTTTGGGGTCTCATCGAGCTTGAGTAAGAGTGCGTTGCTGGTGAGGTGATGGCTCTCATCGGCTCCAATTAATTGTTCTAGCAGCTCCTTTTCCGTCGCCGTTAACCAGGAGGGATAATTACCTTCGCGACGGGCATCTGCGATCATGCCTTTAAACTGTTGGAAAGGCAGGTTAATACTCTGATCCTCACTCTGTTTTGATATGACTTTAAACAGTTTCGCCTCGGCATCGAGCACCTGGATTGTTAGGCTGGCATCGCCAAAGGTGTAAGGTGTTGCCAGCAATTCATCCCACGACTTTTCGACGATCTTATTCGTCTGTGGGATAAGCGTTAGCTTGGCATTAATATGGTCTATCTGCTTGAGTTTATTCGCAGTGTTATCCCACCCCGTCGCAATAATATCGGTTGCAGATTCAATCGAGGGATTATAATTCCTCGCCCAACCTCTACCGTGCTGCCAGAAGTGAATATCAATCGGTTTACCGTTAGCATCAAAGGCGCTTAAGTCCTCATAACGTACATCGGCTTCCACATATTGCGGGCTCATATTGTGGACAAAGCGCAATTGCAGATCTTCAGGGGTATCAGTACCCCAAGGGCCAACATTATCTAAAATACCTTGTTGATCAGGTAATAAGGATTTTATAAATGCCTCATTATTGGGGCGATACTCCTGCGGTACCTCGCTAATGCGGTATAGCTCCTTTTGCCGATCATCCCTATCGCGCTCAGCATCAAATCTATCATCGGCATGCCAAAGCGTGCTCATGATATACGGCCTATCCTTAGGCGCCATCACGGTACGGTGGGTGAAAGTACTGCCTTGGCGCTCTTCCCGTTGAAAAAACGCCATGCTCTCTAACCAACCGGTTTTACGGTTAACTTCGAACTTGCCATAGGCCTTATACTTGCCTTTTTCACCTTGTAACACGGCGATTAATTTATCTTCACTGACCTGCTCAACCGTCCAAGTTAAGCGCCCATCCATCGGGGCGCTTGTGCTATAACCGACGCGAGGCTCAAGCGCCACAGGCAAGGTTGGGGCTTGTTTAAACAAGTTATTAAGATTTTGCCAGCGCTCAAATAACTCCTTGATATCTTTTTGATCCATCTTGGCAATGGGTGTCAGTTGGCGGACTTCACCATTGTTAAATTCCACATTAAAGCCATCTTTAACCAACTGAGCGAGTTCATTGGATTTGGCTTTTGGGTCGATATTACTCACCGGGATCGGCATGCCATAATCGCTAATTTGCAGCAGGTTAGGTTGGATAAAAAAGCGGGCATTATGGGTTAGTGGCGTGGTTAAGCTGGCCGCCTTACCTTCTGTATCTTGTAACTGGTAATCCAGCAGCAATCGTGCCTGCAACACTTTACGAGTTTCGAAACCATCGTTGAGGTGTGAAGTAGAAATAATCTGATACTCGCGCGAAGCGGGTATACTTGCTGACTTATCAGAAACCTGATTATCGCAAGCCGTTAACCCAAGCGTGAGCGTGACAGTGGTACAAAGTACCCTGCATATCCCTATAGCCATTTGAACTCCATTGGTAACTTATGTTATTGAAATGTAATGATATTAATGTGTTGTTTGGCGACATTATACACAAAAATACCCCTAGGGAATAAAAAGCTCACGCCAATTTGGGCGCATGGTCAACCATAAATTGGCTATTGATGAGTGGAGAATTATTAAATGGGCGGCATAAAGCTAATTGCCCTGATAAGCTCTCATCCTTTACTCTTGGTAAGGCCGCTAGATAACTCACAAGCTAGGGAATATAAACCAGTGGTTAGCTTGTTTAATGGAGAAAGAACGATGAGCCCAGATCATAAGCCAGAACTAACCACACCACCTTTCCCTGTCATTCCTCAGGAAGCCTTTGACTGGTATGACGAATATGCCCACGGCATTATCGACCGCCGTGAGTTTATGGCTCGCCTTGCGGGCCTTGTGGCACTGGGTTTTACCATGACCACGCTGACGGGCGCACTAATGCCTAATTACGCCTTAGCCGAGCAAGTCTCCTTTAACGATCCCAGCATTCAAGCCAGTTATGTAAAGTTTCCATCTCCCGATGGTTATGGTGAAGGCCGCGGTTATTTAGTCTTGCCAAACGCGTTGCTGATCCCAGGCCAAAAGGCGGGCGATCCTAAGACCTTAGATCTCAGTAAAAAAGCCCCTGTGGTATTGGTGGTGCACGAAAATCGTGGCTTAAATCCCTATATCGAAGATGTGGCTCGCCGCTTAGCGGCCAAGGGGTATATCGCCTTTGCCCCAGATGCGCTTTACAGCCTTGGTGGATATCCTGGTAATGATGATGCGGGCCGCGCCATGCAAGCTAGCCTTGATAGAGCCAAAATCGAGCAGGACTTTATCGCCGCCGCGCGCTTTTTAAGGTCGCACCCGCAGAGTAATGGCAAACTCGGTGCCGTCGGTTTCTGCTTTGGTGGCTATATCGTCAATATGCTCGCCGCCACCATTCCCGATGAGCTAGCGGCGGGTGTGCCTTTTTATGGCACACCCGCAGCAACTGAGCTGCGCAGCCGCGTGAAAGGCCCACTGATGTTGCAATTTGCCGCTTTAGATCAACGGATTAACGATACATGGGCCGAGTATGAAGCCCAGCTAAAGGCTAATAAAGCCGATTACGTCGCTTATCTTTACCCGAATGTGAATCATGGTTTTCATAATGACTCCACCGCCCGTTATGATGAGCCAACGGCTGAGCTCGCATGGACAAGAACCTTAGATTTTTTTGGTAAACATTTACTCGTATAAGTCCATTTGGCGCTATTGCAACGCTTGATGGGCTGATGTTTCTTGTGTTACCAACTTGTAGGTGATTCATTGTTTTATACGCGAGTGGGATCAAAATACTTGCTATCGGTTCCCATCTCGCTAGAATGCCCGCTCGAATACCTTTAAGTAGAGGCGCGCTGCCTATGACTACTTGTGCGGAGGGTGATGCCGCAGATGTACAAGGAAAGGAGTCAGCGCCGAAGTAGCCAGGTCATCAAACCGAGCTGCTGGTTTTGCATCAAATAGGTGCAAGACTGCCATAGTCATCCACTATGGAGCGCTACCTGAAGGGGCTGAGGAGTAATACCTCCCTATAGGTTTTGTTTCTTTATCCTCTCGGTAGATCTCCACCCGTTTTTTGGTGAAAAGAGATCATGGACATTAGTCATTTTGCTGACTCAGGTTGGTCAGTGCTTCCCCCTTTATTAGCCGTCGCCTTGGCGATCATCACTCGTCGCGTACTGTTATCCCTTGGCGTAGGGATTGTGGCCGGCAGTTTGTTACTCAATCAGTTTTCTCCCCTTGATTCATTGCACTATATGTTCAATACCGTGCTGAAGATTTTTTGGGTCGATGGCGCACTTAATCGCGACAATATCAATATGTTGCTGTTTATGTTGCTGCTTGGTGGACTCATTAGTCTGATGACGGTTTCTGGCGCCACCCGCGCCTTTGCCGAGTGGGCAGCTAAGCGCGCTAAGACCCGTCGCGGCGCGAAAGGCTTAACTGGGGTGATGGTGTTTGCGTTTTTTATTGACGACTTTTTTCATAGTTTGTCGGTTGGCGCTATTTGCCGTCCGGTGACCGATCGCTTTCAAATCTCCCGCGCCAAACTGGCTTATCTTTTAGATTCTACCGCTGCGCCCGTGTGCGTATTGATGCCCATCTCCTCTTGGGGCGCTTATATTATCGCGCTTATCGGTGGCATTATGGCCGCCCACGGCATTAGTGAGCAAAGCCCAATCTCAGCCTTTGTTGAGATGATCCCGATGAATCTCTATGCCGTGTTTACCCTGTTGATGGTGCTGGTGGTGATTATCTTTCAAATGGATATCGGCCCAATGCGTAAACATGAAGCATGGGCGCTGGAAGGGAAGCTTTGGGATCCGACTAAGCCTCGTCCAATCGGCTTAGATATGGAAAGCCCTGAAGAAAGTAACGGTGGCATGATCGATATGGTATTGCCGATCCTAACCCTCACCGGCGCGACCGTGTATTTTATGATTTCCTCTGGTGCGGCAGTATTGGATGAAAAAGAGCTGCCATTTAGCGTACTTGGCTCCTTTGAAAACACCAATGTGGGCTCCTCGCTAGTGTATGGCGCGCTGTGCAGCTTAGCGGTGTCAATTCTGCTTGCGCTGCGGTTAAAATTGGGTGCTAAAAACTGGCTTAAAGCCGCCCCGCAAGGCGTGATGGCCATGCTACCCGCCATTAATATTTTGCTGTTTGCCTGGGCGATTGGTGCGGTTGTTCGCGATGTTGAGACTGGCAAATATCTGGCCTCCCTCGCCAACGGTAACTTGCCAATTGAAGTGTTGCCTGCGGTGGTGTTTGTGTTGTCCTGCGCCATGGCATTTGCTACCGGAACCAGTTGGGGCACCTTTGGTATTATGTTGCCACTGGCTGGCGACATGGCCGCTGCCAGCGATATCGCGTTAATGCTGCCAATGCTTGCCGCAGTGCTCGCGGGTTCAGTGTTTGGCGATCATAGCTCGCCGATTTCCAGCACCAGTATTTTGTCGGCCACGGGGGCAGGTTGCCACCATATTGACCATGTGATGACCCAGCTACCCTATGCGTTAGCCATCGCCTTTGGCGCCACCTTAGGCTATTTGGCCATGGGGATTATGCATTCAACCTTAGCTGGATTCGCCGTAAGCGCCCTGTGGTTTGTGCTCTTCACTGCTTATCATCTGCGTAAAACGAAAAATCAGCCTTTGTTAGCTACGGCATAAGGCACTTTTACACGCTATCAACTAGGGGCCTATGGGCCCCTTGGTTTTTTGTGGGCTTGAGTAAGCCTGCATCCGTTCAAATAAACTTAAGTCATCACTTAACTATCTAATTTGTAATGTGAAAGTGGTAGACAGATGTTCAGCACAACGTTATCTTAGGTTTTTAACAAGGATGAAACTTAATCGTGACCTCGATTCAGTTCACTTGCATCAGGAAGATGTGTCTTTATTTCGCAAGAACACCTCCTGAACAATATGCGATAAGACTCTAGGTGCTAGGTGCTAGGTGCTAGGTGCTAGGTGCTAGGTGCTAGGTGCTAGGTGCTAGGTTCTAGATTCTAGATTCTAGATTCTAGATTCTAGATTCTAGATTCTAGATTCTAGATTCTATAAAAGCATTACAGCAGTGCAATCCCTTGGCTAATGGGTGTTGGCCAAGTGCGGTAGCCATGGAAAGATTTTTGTCGGTTCACAAAGTAGTGAACTGGTTATTTAGCGGCCTTTCGGCCGAGGTGAATCAAGGTCGTGGGTCTTCAACCCACACCCGACCAAGAGGGGATCAACAGCAATTCCCTCTTGGATCTCCCTTGCCGCCCCTAACGGAGTTGAAAGCCCCTTGGGCATTAAGCGTTCTTATGCTATCGCGTCAGACGCTCGTCCCTGATTCGACTGACGCTATCTCGGCATCCATGCCTCGCTCACGCAACGAACGCAAATGCCCTGCGGCAACTCCGAGGGGGTGGTGTATTCCTTCGGCTCAGGTGTTATAGGTCGATTGTTAAGGCATAAAAGTGCCTGTCCAATTTTTTTAACCTCAGTGTCAGTTATAAACAATGAAAGTTATACCTATCCGAATATTTTAAATAATTTAATAAAATCAAATAAATGGATGTTATGATATGAAATATGCACTTGTACCCCTTTTGTGTTTATGTCTTTCAGCATGTGGTGGCGGTGGTGGAGATTCTTCAGCAGAAACACCTACCCCACCTCCTGTCACCAAAGATCCCTTGTCTAAATTTATCAATATTAAAGACCAATATGCAGGTATTGAGTCTGCAGCTCCATTGAATACAGAAACATTAGGCCAAGTGTACAAGTACATCTTTACACTCATTCCTGAATTACTACCGGACTATAACGATCAAAGTGGCGAACTGGGTTCGACTTGCTCTGGTGGTGGAACGATTAAAATTTCGAATGGAAGCTCAGATAAAGAAAAAAATATTGCTTTCACTAATTGCGTTGAAGATGGTATGACAACTAACGGTAAAGCTACTGTGAGAGCAAACCGATTTTCCACCGATGGAATACTTATTGATAGTACCGTGATTTTTGAGGATGTTGATGTAAAAGGTACTTTAGGTCACAGTTTACTTGCTGGTACTGCACAATATGTAGAGCAGGACTTAACTTGTGCAAAAACTGAAGCAACATATAATTTAATGTTTTCAGATGTAAATAATAAAAAACAAATCTTATTTTCAAATTTTAAATTTATTAGAACTGGTAATGAGATGGTGTTATGTGGAAATGATGGTTTTAGGATACAAGGTCGCGTATTCGATTCATCTTTAGGGTTCTGGGATGTCCAAACGAATGAATTATTTAAACTTAACACTATGGTACATGCCTATGAAGAAAGTGGTGAGTTTGTTGTTAGGGGAAGTAACAGTAGTCAAGCTACATTTTCAGTTGAATTCTATAAGGAGTTAAGAGGAAACATAATCTCTAATTACACCTATTATAAAATTATGCTACATAGTGGCATGGTAAATAAAGAATATGCTTTTTTAAAGGAATACTATAAACCCTCCATATTGACCTCATTTGAGGATGCGGATAACGATGGAATAACTAATGGTTGGGAGTTGGCTTTTGGTTTAAATCCAACATCGGCTTTGGATGCGACTCAAGATTTAGATGGTGATGGCTTTACAAATTTGCAAGAGTTCTTATCTTTTGGTCATCCTAACGATAAAAAAATACTTCCTAAAATTGCTGATCTCGGAGTTACTTTATCCCATGAAACCCAAGGCTATTCTAAAAAAATTATCGTAAAAGCTGAAGTCGAAAGTGATGTAAAATCAACTGACAGCGGAACAGTGTTGACGACCTACTCAACATCTCTTCCTGTTTATTTTGATAGCGATAGTTATGCTCATTCCAATTTTTGTACTTTAACAGATAATCGGCTCGAACTGACCTGTAAATGGGATAATATATCACCAGGATATAAAGCTGTTCAAGAGATCTATTTAAATGCTGACACAGCAAATGGAGCAGAGATTAAAAGTGTTATCACTGCAAAAATACAGCATCTTGGACATGATGAGGATTTGTCGAATAACCAAGCAACAATTGATGTTGCAAGACATGCTGCTGATGTATCTTATCGATTGTGGATTGATAACCGTCAAGAGTATATGATGGAATTAGTTGGTACTTCACAAAAGCTAGCGTTTACAATTCATCAGCAAGAATCTAAATTTGGTGGCTTTGATCCTGTGACCGGCAATAAAATTAGACTGGACATACCGGAAAATATCACATTATTAAGTGCCGAATGTGTTAATAGCCATGAAAAGTATAGTTGTTTGGTTGGAAACGAAATTGTTTTTAAAGACTATCAATGGGCTTATAGTTTTACACTTGATATTAGGGGAGATAGTCAAGGGGAAGGGAAGTTAGTATTCAATTCACTCAGCTCTATAACTGGTGATAAAGTGTTATCTTCAATACCATTTCCAATAGTGGTTGGTCAATCTACAGAAGCATTACAAAAACAGATTGATATGGCGGCCGATGGTG